>NZ_JBEAAL010000009.1:0-179842 GCF_040066075.1 Neorhizobium phenanthreniclasticum | reverse complement strand
ACATAGTGAAGCTCCCGTTGGCTAAAACCCATGTTCGTGACCTCAGGAAATGATGACGTCTTCGAGTTTACGGGGATAGAGCGTCATGCTGTCCGGCCCTTGCTCCGCGATCAGCACGGTGTCGGCAATGCGGTAACCGGCGAAACCCGGAACAAAGATCGCGGGCTCGCTCGAGGTGATCATGTCGGGTTCGAAAATGGTCTGATCGCCGCCTTCCACCCATGGCGGTTCATGGAACATGATCCCCATGCCGTGACCGACACGGTGGAGCAGACAATTGCTCATTCCGCTGTCGCGGATATAGGCAAGCGCGAGGTTGTCGGCCGACGCGCAGGTATGGCCGGCGATCAGTGCTGCGGTCGCCATGCGTTGCGCCTCGAAGGCGACGGCATAATGTTGCAGCTGCAGTTTCGACGGCTCGCCGACGAAGAAAGTACGCTCGCTTTCAGCCGCCCGTCCGCCGACCCGGCAGCCGAGTGATAGGATGATGCTCTCGCCGATCTTGACCGGGTTGCCAGTCGGCATGCCATGCGGAAAGGCGGATCGGGCGCCGGAATAGACCAGACCGCTCGCCAGCCCCTGCACCAGCATGACGTCCTCATGCTCCTCGTGCATCGTTCGCATGGCGTGCCGGGAGACGTGAGACTCGATCTCTACCTCGCTCGGCAGCGGCCCCCCCCTGCGCATGGCCTCACGGATCAGTTCGACGCCGGCTTCGACCATCCGATCCGAAAGGCGGGCCGCTTCGCGGTGGAGGGCGATCTCCTCGGGATATTTTCGGAGCCGCATCTGCTGCACGATATTGCTGGGGATTATCCGTTCGGCGTTCGGAAAAGCCGTTTCGATCGGCTTTACGCGCGCAAGCGAGATCGCATGGCCATAGGCAACAGTGCCCTTGAAGCCAGCAAAGGCCCGGCCGAGCACCGCGAAGGGCGGATCGATGCCTGGAAACTCGAAATAGACGACTGGCTCCGCCGCGATCTTCTGGTGCGCCGCATGCGTGCGCTCGAGCTCCGGGATGAGCAGAAACGCGTCCGTTGCGGTAATGGCGAAGACGACGGGTCGCTCGGTTGTGTAATGCGAGAAGCCGGTCGTGTAGATGACATCGTCATTGGAATCTAAAAGCAGCAGATCGATGCCGGCCACTTCCATGCGGGCGCGGATTTCGCAATGGATCGTCGCATAAAAATCCGCGCCGAGACGCTGTGAAAAAGTCATCGGAATACCCTGGGCTGCAATGTGCTTGGAGCGCGCCGGGAATATCCAGCCCGCGACGGATATCAGTCCTTGAGGCCGATCAGGCCGCGCATGTTGCCGCGCGACGTTGCCTGCACCTCGAAAGGCAGTCTCTTTGAGTAGAAGAGCTGATAGCCCTGATAGGAAACGATGTAGTAAGGCAACTCGTCCGCCAGGACTTTAGCGGCCTTCTGGTAGGCTGCGGCTCGGTCGGCCTGCGTGGTTGCGGAGCGGCCCTGCTTCAGGAGATCGTCCACCGCAGGGTTTGAATAGCTGCCCCAGTTGGTTGAGCCGCCGGTGGTGAGTTGTGCAAACAGCAGGCGGTCGGGATCGACGATGTTGAGCCAGCCGAGCAGTGCGATCTGATGTTGGCTCTTCTGGACGTAATTGGTCGAAAAGGAGGGCCAGTCGCTGATCTGCGTCTTGGCGTCAATCCCGGCGGCCTGGAAATTCGCCTGCAGGAATTCGATTGTCTGGACGCGGTTGCTGTCCTCGCTATGGGTAGCGAGCGTCACGGCAAGCGGCTTCCCCCCCTTGTCGAGGATGCCGTCGCCATTCGTGTCGCTCCAGCCTTCTTCCTTGAAGAGGGCCTTGGCGCCTTCGATGCCGAAACCCGGCTGTTTGACATCTGCGGAATAGGCCCAGGACGATGGGAGGACCACCGACGAAGCCACTTCGTCAACGCCTTGATAGATGTCGTTGACGATGGTGCTCTGGTCGATCAGCATCGAAAATGCCCGGCGCATCTTCAAGCTCGAAAGCAACGGGTCCTTGGTGTTGAAGTTGATGTATGTGACACCGAGCCCGGCCTGGATGACATGGCCGAAACGGCTGTCGGCTTCGAGGCGTTTAACGTCCTGCGGGGCCAGCGGCGACTGGATGATGTCGAGGTCGCCTGCCTCGAAGGCCTGGGCGCGAGCCGAGCCGTCGCCGATGATCTTGATGCTGACCTTGTCAGCCTTCGGCCGTTCGCCCCAGTAGTTCGGATTGGCCTCGAGTTTGATGTCACTGCCTCGTGTCCAGGAGGTGAGCTTCATCGGGCCGGCGCCGACGGGTTTCAGAGCGATATCGGTGCCGCCTTCGACCAGAGCCTTCGGAACGATGCCGATGTCGAGATAGCTGAGCAGCGGTGCGTAGGGTGCGGAAAGCGTGAACTTCACGGTCTGCGAATCGACTGCCTCGACCACCGAGATCGGCGTATAGAGGGCGCGCATCGGTGCATTGAAATCCTTGGCGAGAATGGTCGTGAAGGTGAAGACTACGTCATCGGCCGTCAGCGGGCTGCCATCGGAGAATTTCAGGTTCGGGCGAAGCTTGAAGATCCAAGTCGTCGGATCGGGCGTCTGCCAGCTTTCGGCGAGGTCCGGCTTCGCCTCCAAACCCGGCGTCAGGTGGACGAGGCCGGAATAGATGAGGTCGGCGGTGCGGTAGGCCGTCGTATCGCGGGCAAGCCGCGGATCGAGCGTGCCGGCATCGACATCGGTCCCGATGGTTACGGTCGCGGCTTGCGCGGCAGACAAGGCGGCGAAGGAAAGTCCCGCAAGCAGGACCGTGGCCGTGATCGATAGTGCTTTGCTCATGTCTGTTCCCTTATCGGTTCTGATTCATTCAAAGCGTTGGATATCAGCGGTTTCTCGTTCTTCGCGATGCAAGGTCGGAGATCTTGTCCGGGGTCTTGTCGGCGATCTTATTGTGGCGCAGTTCGGCAAGCGCCGGTGCCAGGAGGTTTTCCAGCACGCCGGGGTCGGGCGCATGGCGATATTCGAAGCAGCGCTTGTTGGGACCGGCGAGATCCGCGACATGGTCCGCGCCAGAAGCGTAGATCACCACGTCGCAGCGGGCGATGATGTCGGAAAGGTCTTCTGCATCGGACCACGTCACCGTAATATCCGAGACATGGGGCGCGAATTCCCGGACGCTGGGACGCATGATGGCGATGTAATCTTTGAGATGGGTGACGGCCGCGATTTTCGTGCGCGGGTCGAGAAGTGCGAGCGACTGGCGGGTTCGTTCCGACGGGATAAAGCGCAGCGCCAGGATATTCGCATCCGGCACGAGGCCGCGCAGTTCAACCTCGCGGTGTACGAAGGTGAGAACGAGGTCCGCTTCGCCGCATTGCCGGCGGATTTCTTCGCTTTCCCGCACCTGATCAATAGTCACGAGGCCAAGTGTGTCGTTTGCGGCAAGCGTCGGGCGGATCTGCTCGATATAGTCGCGGGCCGGCGCCTCGAAGATCGCGACGAAGACGATATTAAGATAGGCTCGAGGCTTCCGGAGCCTTGCCTGTGCCTGTACCATTGAGGCGAGGGTGACCGGTGAGATGCCGAGACTTTCCGCCTTCTCCAGCAGATTGTCGATATCGGCGCCGAGGAGGTTTGCCGGAGCGACCCGTCCGACCTGCCGGTTCGGCTCATAGACCGTGAAGGCGCCGAGGCCTGGCCTGATTTCCACCAGTCCCTCTGCCCGTAGCTGTTTGTAGACCTCCGCCACCGTCATCGGTGCGATATCGAGTTCTGCCGCAAGCTGACGCACGGATTGCAGCTTCACACCCCTGGGCATGTCTCCGAAGGAAAGCATGTAGCTCAGAAGCCCATAGAGTTGCTTGCCGACTGGCACCGGCAAAGAGCGGTCAATGCTGGAGGCATCGATGGTGAACATGTGTAATACTCAGTTGATACACAGACCGTACCATGCATTCCGGGGATGACAAGACCCCCTGATAGAATTTGCTCATTCAAACAGCAAAGTGATTGATTGCCTGGAAAGTTTCCATTTATATGGCTCATTGAAGGGATGATATCGCGTTTTCTCGCGCTTCCGAAGCATGAGGTGTATCAATGGATTATGTCAATCTCGGCCGTACGGGGCTCAAAGTGTCGCGCTTGGCGCTGGGCTGCATGACCTTCGGATCGAGCGAGTGGGCACCCTGGGTGCTCGATTATGAGGACAGCGCTGAAATTCTCCGTAGAGCGGTCGATCTCGGCATCAATTTCTTTGATACGGCGGATATGTATTCGTCGGGAAAGAGCGAGGAGATAGTCGGCAGGGTGCTGCTCGATCTCGTGCCGCGGCGCAAGCTGGTCATTGCGACCAAAATCTACAATCCTATGAGCAGCGACGCGAACGATCGCGGGCTATCGCGCAAACATGTTTTCGAGGCGGTCGATGGCAGTCTGAGGCGTCTCGGAACGGATTATATCGATCTCTATCAGTTGCATCGCTTCGACTACGATACGCCGCTCGATGAAACGCTGGATGCACTGAACGACGTGGTGAGGGCGGGCAAGGTACGTTATCTCGGCGCGTCCTCCATGTTCGCCTGGCAGTTCATGAAGGCGATCGGCCTGCAGCGCCAGCACGGCTGGGCGCCTTTCGTTTCCATGCAGCCGCATTACAACCTGATCTACCGCGAGGAGGAGCGGGAAATGCTGCCGCTTTGCCTGAGCGAGGGCATCGGTGTCGTCCCATGGAGTCCGCTTGCGCGCGGGCGGCTTGCAGGTCGCGCGCAAGACCAGACGAAGCGCGGCCAGACAGATGGTACGGCACGCGCCCTTTACGACCGCTCGAAGGCAGCCGACGACACCGTCATAGCAGCGCTTAAGGCCGTTGCAGAGCGCCATGGAAAGCCGATGGCGCAGGTTGCCTATGCTTGGGTCGCAACCCGTCCAGCCATTACCGCGCCCGTCGTGGGCATTTCGAAGCCGCAACAGTTTGAGGATGCGGTCAAGGCACTGGAGATCAGCCTGACCGCAGAGGACGTGGCCGAGCTCGAACAACATTATCTGCCGAAACCGATCGCCGGCCATGTGTAGTCGGCGGTGGTCCGAGCTCTGGTCGGTTGGGTCGGCAATGAGCCATTTCAATTCTATCTCGATGAACTCCAGAGCATTTCCAGACAAGTTGACGAGACGACATTGTGCCCGACACCGGCTCGCGGGGCATAGAACTTCGCAGCTTTTGCGAGCGGCAGAGCGCGGCTCATGCACGTAAGCGAGAATGTACATGAATTCAATGCATTGGCTTCAGAAATTGAACTTTATGCTGGCCTCGGTGCTCCTCATTTTCTTGTCTCAGCGGTTTGGCTCACAGTCAGCCATATGTGGCAGAAGACTGCTTGACGCAGTTGCGCCTGCCGGTTGCCCGACAGGTGCGTCCTCGAAAATCCATCTCGATGGCTGGCGCGACCATACAGGAATAAAAAGTCGCGGTTTGAACGCGATCATCGAGAGGCAACCAGTGAAAGCGAGAGCACGCGCTTTCTTCAGTAGGTTCAGTGGTTTGCTGTTTGTCGCGCACAAGGTGGAAGGTTCAGATCGTCAAAACCATACACAATAGTCGTTTATCCGGCCATTTTTGATATCGGGCGTCCTACCAATCGCAGTAATCTTTGGCTCCGGTGCAAGCATCTTTGCTTCGTTTCATATCTAGAAGATCCGACGGGGCGCTTGCGCACGCCTCCGCGCCGCCATCCGAGAGGGCAAATGCGCACCGGCGCCTTGGCCGCATCTCTAAGTTTACAGGTTAATTCAAGGGCGAGAATGCGGTCGGCAGCAAGAAACGGCTTTCCTGGTGGACAAGGAAGGGAAGAATCTTGGGCACGAACGCCTGCCACGCGGCATCGGCTCCCAACTTTGCGCGCTGTGCCGAACGATGGCCGAAATCGTCGTAGGCCCAAATGAAAACAACAGAATTCAGCGTGCCGCTTTCGGTCGTCCAGCATCCGACCAGTTTGGCATATTGCGTTATGATGCCAAGCCCCTCGGCTTCGTATACCTTCAGAAAGGCGCCGGTGGTGCCTGGCGTTACTTGATAGATGCGCTGCTCATAAATCATTAGCGACGTCCTTCTCCTGGAGACCGGCTCGATATGTTTCGGTGGAAGCCTGCTTCTGACAATGCACAGTGGACAGTAATTCGTCAATTGACGATAAAATAGGCTCGATTTATCGCTGCGGCCCTGCTCGTGCTAAGAAAGGGCGAGAATCACGATGCATTTATCGCGGGGAGCGACGGTCTGTTGAAAGCCAAGTCCACCAATCTGCGAGGCAACCAGGCTGTTGCCAAGAAACCTGGTACCTCGAAGAAAAAGGGAAAACGTCTGCCCTATATGGAGCGACGTGCCCAGATCCTGGAGAAGGCTACGGAACTGTTCTCCGAGTATGGACTGACGGCGCAAACCCGCGCCCTGGCGGCTGACTGCGGCATTTCCCAACGTCTTCTGTATCGTTTCTTCCCGACCAAGGAAGATTTGCTCAGAGAGGTCTACGATACGGCGATCCTCGGTCCTTTTCAGGCCGTCTGGTTTGCTGAACTTAGCGACCGTTCGCGGCCTATGCACGACCGGCTGTGCGATTTCTATAACGAATATCTGGACGCGGTGCTCGTCCGGCGCTGGCTGCGTCTTTTCCTGTACTCCTCGCTGGCCGAAGCGGACATGGCGCCGAGCTATATTTCATCGATCATCACGAAGCTCATGGAGACGATCGTGGCGGAAGCTGCCCATGAGCGGGGCAGGCCCCTTAACGTCAAACCGGAGGCGATCCACGAGATCGGCTGGATCATCCACGGTGCGATATCACACTACGGGATTCGCAGGCACATCTACCACGCGAGCCAGGTCATCCCGCAGGAGCAGGTCGTCGAGATGCATGTCAGCCTGTTCTTGAGCGGTTTCGACGCCATGATTGCCCAGTACGCGAAAATCGAGGCCTGATTTTTCCCTGCCGCTTGGTACGACGGTCGATTCATTTTATTGAAGTCGTCAGTTGACGACTTATTCAGACGTTGTTAGCTTTTCCCCGTGAGGCCGACGGCTTCCGCGGCCTTGGGCCGGTTACGCGACACAGTCGCGCATTCGAGGGGATAAAAAGATGAAAACTGGATTAGGGCGCGCCTTCGGACGGCGCGAATTTCTCAAGGCTTCGGCCTTGGTCGGTGGCGCCGCGCTGGCTCTGCCGGGCGTGACTGCGCGTGCCGCAGGTAGCAACATCAACCTGCAGACCTGGTCGGCTGCGGTCGATCTGGTCAAGAGCCATGTCGCTGCATTCGAGAAGAAGACGGGCTTGACCGTCGATTACGCGAATGCGCCATGGGCACAGTATCCCGATGCTATGGTCACGAAATTTGCCGGCGGCGCCCCCCTGGACGTCCTGTGGGTTTCGGACGGCTGGCTGCCGCAATGGGCCGAAGCCAACTGGATCGCCCCGATCGACGGATTCGACAATCTGATGGCCTATAATGGCGACGCCGAACCGTTTTGTACGGATTCGATGACCTATAACGGACGCCAGTACGGCCTGACCTACTACACTGACTACATGGGCTTCCTGTACGATGCCGAAAAGCTTTCCGCTGCAGGGTTTTCCGCGCCGCCGACGAGCTGGGACGAAGTCGTCGAGCAGTCGCTGGTGATGAAGCAGAAAGGCCTTTCCGATTTTCCGCTGATGCTGGCGCTAGCCAAGGAAAGCTGGCTCATCGAGTTCATGTCGGCAATGGTCTTTTCGCAGGGCGGCGCCTTCACCGACGACAAGGGCAATTCGGTCATGCAGGAGGCAAAGGGCGGCGCCCTGACGACCCTCCAGTGGATCGTCGATGCGGTCAACAAGCATAAGATCGTCTCCTCCGCCTGCCTGGAAACGGGGGAGCTCAACGGCCTGAAGGCGTTTGCTGCCGGCAACCATGCCTTTGCACTTCTGCCGAAATATCGCCTGGCCATGCTTAACGATCCGGCTCAGTCGAAGATTGCGGGCCGCGCCAAGCAGGCGCTGATGCCGCAGGGCAAGGACGGGTCGCACGCGACGGTCGGCTGGATGCGTTTCCATGGCATGTCGACGCAGGCTGCCGCCGACAAGGCCCGTGCCGAAAACGCCGCGAAGCTGATCGAATGGTTTGGCGGCAAGGCGGACGGCGAATACAAATTCCAGAAGCTGCTTTTCCTCGATCTGGGTTCGAGTTTCGGCGTCAAGCCGCTGTTCCAGGATGCCGACGTGCGCGCCGCCTACAACAAATATGGCGATGTGGAACTGATCCAGAAACAGCAGGCGCTCGCCCGCAAGAAGGACGTGATAACGCCCTGGTTCGGCGACTGGAACGAGGTCAACGGCTCCGCGTGGCAGTCGGCGGTTCTCGGCAATGCCTCGGCCGCTGATGCGTTGAAGAAGTCGGGGAAGGAGTGGGACGATCTCAAGTCCCAGTCCTGATAACATCGACAGATAGTCTTCCTGGCTGGGTGGCCGGCCGGGAAGCGGGATCTGGGGCACCGTATCTGGTTTGGGGACACGTTTCGGGCGAAGCGCGATCAGGTCTAGGCGGGATCGATCTCAGTTGGCTCATCGATATCGGAATCTGGTGGAACTTCTCGACATGTCAAATACGGCAGGCGGAATAGGCGCGAAGGTGATGCGGCGTTTTACGTATGACGACCGTACAGCACTTGTTTTCATCGCGCCGGTCATGGCGGTCCTCGGGCTGGTGGCGGTTTTCCCGATTGGCTATTCCTTCTATATAAGCCTCTTCCAGATCAAGTTGACGCGTCCCAACCGGACGCCGTTCGTGTGGCTGGACAACTATATTCAGCTGTTCGGCGATGATCTTTTCTGGACCGCGGTGTTGAGGACCGTCACCTTCACCGTGATGTCCGTCACGGCGATCACGGTGCTGGCGCTCCTGGCCGCCCTGCTCCTCAACGAGAAGTTCCCTGGACGGCGCCTGGTCAGCACGATCCTGTTGATTCCCTGGGCCATTCCCTATGTCGCCGACGCCCTGATGTGGAAGTGGATCTACGATTCCGGCTACGGCGCGCTCAACGGCTTGCTCTACCAGCTCGGCTTTATCGAAAAATACCTGGTCTGGCTCGGTGACCAGCAAAAAACGCTGCCTTTGATCGCCAATGCCTTCGTCTGGAAAGAAGTCCCCTTGGCAACGATCCTGCTGCTGGTGTCGCTGAAATCCATTCCACAGGATCTCTACAATGCGGCCCGAGTCGATGGGGCGCCGCTCCTGCAGCGTTTCCTTCACGTAACGCTGCCTTCCATGCGCACGGGTTTCATGCTGGTCATCCTCTACGAGACGATGATTTCCATCCGGCATTTCGATCTGTTCTTCGTTCTGACGGAAGGCGGTCCCGGCACGGCCTCCCATGTGCTGTCGTGGGAAATTTACATCGAGACGTTCCGCAACCTGTCCTTCGGTTCCGGCGCCGCGATGTCCTACGTCCTGGCATTGGTGACCTTTGCGCTCGCCTACTTCGTCATCAAGATTCTCGGCAGGAGTGTGTAAATGGCCAGCCTTCACGACCTCCCGGACAACGGGAGCCGGGCCGGGCGACCCGTCCCGCCGCGCTCGATCAACTACAAGCGGCGCGGTGAGATCTACAGGTGGCTCCACCGCGGGGTCATATTCGCCGGCTCGCTTGCCATCATGCTGGTCGTCCTGATGCCCGTCGCATGGCTGGTATCGTCCTCGCTGCAGACCGAAGCCGAGATCGTTTCGGTGCCGCCGCACTGGATACCGGACGAACCGACGCTCAGGAATTTCAAGGCGATCTTTACGGCCGACGAAGGCCCGGTGAGCTATGAGACCCGCAACAGGCAGGACCCGGCCTCGGGAAGCTTCATCCCGTCGACGGCCAAAAACCTGCTGCCGGCCATGTTCAACAGCTTCGCCGTCGCGACCCTCGTTGTCGTGTTGAACCTGCTGGTCGGGCTTCCCGCGGCCTATGCGATGGCGAAGATCCGTTTCCGGGGGCGGACGGGGTCCGTCTATTTCATCCTCGCGACCCGCGTCATTCCCGATATCGCCCTCGTCGTTCCCTTCTTCCTGGTCATCAAGAATCTCGGGCTGCTCGATAGCATCCTGTCGCTCGTCGTCACTTATCTGGCGATCACCGTGCCGTTCACGGTGTTCATCCTGATCCAGTATTTCGAGAGCCTGCCGGACGAGCTCGACAAGGCGGCGCGCGTCGATGGCTGCTCACGCCTGCAGACGTTGACGCATGTCTATCTGCCGTTGTCGCTGCCTTCCATTGTGGCGGTGATCCTGTTTGCGTTCCTGACCAGCTGGAACGAGTTCCTCCTGGCGCTGATGTTCACCCAGACGGTCTCCTCCCAGACGCTGCCGATCGTCCTGGCGTCGTTCACGTCCGATTTCACCATAAGCTTCTCGTTCATCAACGCGGCGGGTCTTCTTGCGATCGTGCCGCCGGTGATCATCGCCATCGTCTTTGAACGTTACATCGTCTCCGGCCTCACGGCCGGCGCCGTGAAAGGGTAACAGGGAGTTTGCCAGTGGCTCGCATCGAATTTGAAAATGCCTCCAAGCGTTATCCGAACGGTTATGTCGCCCTCGAAAATCTCAATCTCGAGATCAATGACAAGGAATTCGTGGTTCTGCTCGGTCCCTCCGGCTGCGGCAAGTCCACCACGCTGAACATGATCGCCGGCCTGGAGGAAGTGACCGAGGGCAACCTCTACTTCGACGATGAAACCGTCAATTTCACGCCCCCGCATCATCGCGACGTCGCCATGGTCTTCCAGAGCTATGCGCTCTATCCGCACAAGACGGTCTACGAGAACATCGCCTTCGGCCTGATTATGCGCAAGCATCCCAGGGACGACATCGATCGTCGGGTGAGGGATGCGGCCCAGCGCCTGGAAATCACCTCTCTCCTCGACAGGCGTCCGGGCCAGCTGTCGGGCGGCCAGCGCCAGCGCGTAGCGCTCGGTCGCGCCATGGTGCGCCGCCCGGCGGTGTTCCTCATGGACGAGCCGCTGTCGAACCTCGATGCGGCGCTGCGCATTTCGATGCGGGCGGAAATCAAGGAACTGCATCGTTCGATGCAGACGACCTTCGTCTACGTGACCCATGACCAGGCCGAGGCATTGACGCTGGCCGACAGGATCGTCGTCATGCGCAACGGACACGTGCAGCAGATCGGAACCCCCGACGAGATCTACGAACATCCCGCCAACACCTTCGTCGCCTCGTTCCTCGGAAGCCCGCCCATCAACTATCTCACAGGCGAGCTGGTGGTCGAAGGACAAAAGGTCGCCTTCGTGCGGGGCGAGACAAGGCTGTCGTTCGCGCCGGAACGGGCAAGCCAGCTTCTGGCGCATAATGGCCGCAAGGTGAAACTCGGCATTCGCGCCGAGGATGTCGACGAACGGGATACGCCCGCAGACGGCGAAGTCATCGCCGGCACGGTAACCTCCGTCCTTCCGGTCGGTTCCGATCAGTTCCTCGGCATGAAAGTGGAGGGCGAGGAACTTTTCTTCCGCGTCAACAAGGACCTGCGCCACAGCTACGGAGACGTGATCAAGCTGTCGGCGAACGCCCACAGGCTGCATGTCTTCGATGCGGCGAGCGAAATGAGCCTGATCGGATGATAGAATGAAACCCGCGTCATTCGATTACCATCGGCCGCAGACGCTCGATGCTGCGCTGGGTTTGCTCGCCCGTTTCGGAGAACGGGCAAAGCCCATCGCCGGCGGCCAGAGCTTCGGTCCGATGCTGAACATGAGGCTCGCCCGTCCCGAGCACCTGATCGACCTGAACGATCTGGTGGAGCTCGATTTCATCAGGGTTTCGGATGCCATGCTGGAGGTGGGCGCGATGACGCGGCACCATCGGGTGGCGACCGCGCCGGAAGTGGCGAGGTCGCATCCGTTGCTGGCGGCGGCGGCTGCGACAATCGGCCATTATGCGATCCGTCACCGCGGCACGCTTGGCGGCAGCCTCGCCCATGCCGATCCGGCCGCGCAGATGCCGCTGGTCGCGGTGCTCGGCGGCGCGCGACTGGTCTTGCACGGACTCTCCGGACGGAGGGAAATTGCTGCGGGCGATTTCTTCAAGTCGGTAATGACAGTCGATCTCGCAGAGGGCGAGCTCGTGACCTCGGTTCTCTATCCACGCCTGCCAATCAACGCCGGTTGGGCATTCGAGTTGTTCAGCCGCCGTCGCGGCGATTTTGCCGTGGTCGCCGTCGCGGTGCTCCTGACGCTCGATGACGCCGGCAGGCTGGGGGACCTGCACGTTGCGCTCGGGGGTGTCGCGCCCGTGCCCCTCCGGCTCGACCTGTCGGCAGTCGCTCCTTCCGGCGTGATCATGGAGGACACTTGGATCGAGGCGGTCTCCGAATTCGCGGCGCAATCGGTCGCGCCTGAAGACACCGTGCAGATTCCGGCGGTCTTTCGTCGCGAGGTGACTGCGCCCCTGACGCAAAAGGCGCTCGCGACGGCGTTGGCGCGTTCGCGGAAGGCGTCTGCATGAGCGTCGCGCGGATGATTTCGCTCACGGTGAATGGTGAAACCCTGGAGGCGACGGTAGAACCTCGCAAATTGCTCGCCGACGTGTTGCGCGAGGATTTCGGGCTCACCGGGACGCATATCGGCTGCGAACACGGCGTTTGCGGGGCTTGTACGGTGCTGATCGACGATCAACCGGCACGCGCCTGCCTGACCTATGCCATCCAGATGGAAGGGCACGAGATCACGACGATCGAGGCCGTCGGAAGGACAGATTTAAGCCCGCTGCAGCGGGCGCTGCATGAGGAGCACGGACTCCAGTGCGGCTTTTGTACGCCCGGGATCATCATGACCTTCGAAGCCTTCCTTCGTGATACGCCCGATCCTAGCGAGGACGACGTGCGCGACGTCCTGTCGGGCAATCTGTGCCGCTGCACGGGCTATCAGAACATCGTTGCCGCCGTTTTGAAGGCGGCGAGAACTATTCGCGAGGAGCGGCCGTGAGCGAAATGGATGGCTTCCACTACATCGGCAAACCGCTGGCGCGAAAGGAAGACAAGCGTCTCGTCACTGGGCGGGGGCGTTATGTTGATGACATCGTGGTACCCGGCGCTCTGCACGCATGCTTCGTGCGCTCGCCGCATGCTCACGCGCGCATCCTGAAGATTTCAACGGAAGCGGCGTGCGACCTGCCCGGCGTAATCGGCGTCTTTACCGGTGAAGACCTCGACAGATGGACAAACCGGTTGCGGGTGGCGCCGCCGATCGAGGGCCTTCATCCGACCGAGATTTCGACGTTGCCGATCGATAAGGTCCGGTTTCACGGCGATCCGGTGGCCGTTGTGGTAGCGAAGGACCGGTACGTCGCCGAGGACGCCACCGAACTTGTCGACGTCGAATACGAACTGCTGCCGGCGATCGCCTCGCTGGAAAATGCGCTTGTCGGCAATGCGGTCCTGGTCGACGAGACGCTGCCTTCCAATCTCGTTTCGCATCAGAGCTTTTCCGCCGGAAATGTTGATCGGCGCCGCAAGGAGGCACACGCGGTCGTCGAGGCTTCGTTCTACCAGCATCGCCAGACCCACGTGCCTATGGAAACGCGGGGCTGTGTGGCTGTCTGGGACGCCGGGCGGGAGCACCTTACTTTCCATACCGGCAGTCAGGTCGTGCATCCGCTGCGCAGCCAGCTTGCGGTCCGCCTTGGACTTTCCGAAAGCCAGGTCGCCGTCATATCCCTCGACGTCGGAGGCGGCTTCGGACAGAAGATCGCGCTTTACCGGGAGGAACTGACGGTCGCCGCCCTGGCGCGTCATCTGAACCGTCCGGTGCGCTGGCGCGAGGACCGGAGCGAGAACCTCATGGCAGCAAGCCACGCGCGCGAAAACTTCTGCCGCACGCGCGCGTCGGTCACGGCGGAAGGGCGAATTCTCGGACTGGAACTGGAAATCACCGAGGATTTCGGAGCCTATTGTTTCTATCCGGCAAACTATATGTCACGCGTCGTAGCGATGATCCTGACCGGCCCGTACCGGATCGAGGACTATGCTTTCGACGTCAAGATCGCACTGACGAACAAGTGCGGGAACGGCCCGATGCGGGCACCCATGTCCATCACCAGCTGGGTGATGGACGGAACGATCGATGCCGTCGCTCGGCAGCTCGGTCTCGACCCCCTCGATGTCCGCCGGACCAACATACTCGGGGCGGAAGACCTGCCCTATCGAATGCCCACGGGCGAACTGCTGGAGGACATCACGCCGGCAGAGACATTGCGCAGAGTGGTCGATGCCGTCGGCTACGACGCCTTCCGCAATCGCCAGCAGGCTTTGCGGAACGAGGGACGTTATATCGGGCTCGGCCTTTGCACTGTCGTCGAATCCACCACCTACGGCTCCGCGTTCTACAAATCGACCGGCATTCCCGGTTCGGGGCACGAGGCTGCGTGGGTCAGGATCGAACCGAGCGGGGTCGTGAACGCCTCGGTCGGGCTCGGCGCAACAGGCCAGGGCTATGAGACGGCGATGTCGCAGGCCGTTGCCGAGGGATTGGGCGTGGACCCTTCCTGCATTCGGATTCATATCGGCAATACCGATGTGGCTCCCTACGGCATGGGCAGCCGTGGCGCGAGAGGCGGCACGGCGGGCGGCGGTTCGCTGTATCTGTGCGCGCAAAAAGCCCGCGACCACGTGTTGCGGATCGCCGCGCACCAGCTCGGCCTGAATTCGGCATCCGACCTCCACCTCCTGGACGGCCGGGTGGAAAGGCTCCTCAATGGCGAATGGAACGCAACGGGGATCAGCCTCGCCGACATCGCCAGAACGGCTTATCTCGACCCGACAAACCTGCCGGAAGGGATCGCGCCGGGGCTTGATTTCTCGCTGACCTACGATCCCCCGCCGATGACCTATTCCAACTCGTCGCACGCCTGCGAAGTCGAGGTGGATATCCGCACCGGAATGCTCAGCATCTCCCGTTACGTGGTTTCGGAGGATTGCGGGACCGTCATCAACCCGATCGTCGTGCGTGGCCAGCAGCAGGGCGCCATCGCCATGGGGCTGAGCGGGGCCATGCTGGAGGAAGTCGTCTACGACGAGAACGGGCAGAATCTCTCCGCCACGTTCGCCGACTACCTGGTGGCGACGGCCTGCGAGCTGCCGAACTTCGAAATTCTCCACAACCACACACCGAACAAGCGTACGCCGGCCGGCATCAAGGGCATGGCCGAAGGCGGTGTGATGGGATCGATCGGAGCGTTGACCAATGCCGTCAACGACGCGCTGACGCCGTTCGGCGTGGTGGCGGACCGCCAGCCGCTTTCCCCGCAATACCTGCGGTCATTGTTGCGCGAGCACATGTGAGCCCGCCTGGCTGAAAGGACAGAACCGAGATGAACAGTACAGATAGCAGGAAGAAAGTCGGCTTCGTCGGCCTGGGAATCATGGGGCGCAGCATGGCGGGCCACATTCTCGACGGCGGGCACGAGCTGCATGTCTACAACAGGACAAAAGGCAAGGGAGCCGAATTGGTTGCCAGGGGCGCCGTCTGGCACGACAGCGCAGGAGAGGTGGCGGCGGCGTGCGACATCCTTGTCACCATCGTCGGGTATCCCAAGGATGTCGAGGAAACCTACCTCGGCGCTGGCGGGATCGTAGAGAGGGCAAAAGCGGGGGCGGTACTCATCGACATGACCACTTCCAGCCCTACGCTCGCCGTCGAGATTGCGGCGAAAGCGGCGCAAAAAGGCGTTAGGACGCTCGATGCGCCAGTCTCCGGGGGGGACGTCGGTGCGAAGGCGGGCAAACTTTCGATCATGGTCGGGGGGGACGAAGCCGCGTTCAACGTCGCTCTGCCCCTCCTCAGGCTGATGGGCGAAAACATCGTCCTGCAAGGTGGGCCGGGGGCGGGACAGCACACGAAGATGAGCAACCAGATCGCCATCGCTTCTACCATGATCGCCGTCAGCGAGAGCCTCGCCTATGCCAAGGCGTCCGGGCTCGATGCAGGACGGGTCCTGTCTTCGATCGGAACCGGAGCCGCGTCCAGCTTCGCCTTGAATGTCCTCGGCCCGAAGATGCTGGCCGACGACTATGCTCCCGGCTTTTACGTGCATCACTTCATCAAGGATATGTCGATCGCCATCGCTGAAGCAGAGCGGATGAAGCTCGACCTGCCGGGCCTCGCGCTGGCCAAGCGGCTCTATGAGACGCTCGCGTCGAGCGGATTCGGTGAGGAGGGAACGCAGGCGATCTACAGGCTCTACGAACAGCACGCCGGGAAATAGGAAACGGCAATGGAATTTGTTGGTGAACATGTCATCCCTGCGCCGATCGACAAGGTATGGGTTGGGCTAAACGATCCCGAAACCCTCCGGCGCAGCATTCCGGGCTGTTCTGAGATGCTGCAGACCGGAGACAGGGAATTCACGGCATCGGTGGTCGCGAAAGTCGGGCCGGTTTCCGCCACGTTCAAGGGTAAGGTGGAATTGAGCGACCTCGATCCGCCCTTCGGCTATATACTATCGGGGCGAGGTCAGGGAGGCCCGGCAGGCTTTGCGAAAGGCTCGGCGAGGATCAGGCTGACGCCGCAGGGAGACCGCACGCTACTCGCCTATGTTGCAGATGTCGACATCGGCGGCAAACTCGCAAGCGTCGGGGGGAGGCTGATCCAGAGCATCGCAAAGAAAAATGCGGAGGATTTCTTTTCCAGTTTTTCCGCCGTGCTTTCCGGCGGAACGGGCCAGACCGGCGAGCAGCCAAATGGTTCTTCCGACGGGCATGAGCACTCGCCCCCAGGCCCGACATCGGCGACCGCTCATATACCGTTGATCGACCGGATCGCCTGGTTGCTGGTCGGTATGGCAATCGGCGTGGCGGGTACGCTTGTGTCGGGAGTCATGCAATGAATATTACAGACTGCATCAAGTCCCTGGAGCCGAAGCTGATCGAATGGCGCCGTCAATTGCACGAGCACCCGGAAACGGCCTTTGAAGAGCATCGAACAGCGGCCTTCATTGCAGAAAAATTACGGGATGCCGGCCTGGAGGTACACGAAGGGATCGGGCGCACGGGCGTTGTCGGCGTATTGCGCAACGGGGAAGGGCCCTCTGTTGCATTGCGGGCCGATATCGACGCTCTCGACATCGCCGAGGCGACGGGTTTGCCCTATGCCTCGAAGGTGCCCGGCAAAATGCACGCCTGCGGTCATGACGGCCATACCGCGATGCTGCTCGGCGCCGCCCGTCTGATGGCGGCCAATCCTCCCCGCGGAACGGTCGTTTTCATCTTTCAGCCAGCGGAGGAGAACCATGGCGGCGCCATGGTCATGATCGAGGACGGCTTGTTCGATCGCTTCCCGGTAGACCGCATCTTCGGGATGCACAACTGGCCCGGTCTGCCGGTAGGCACATTTGCAATCCATCCCGGCCCGATGATGGCGGCCCAGGACAATTTCGAACTGAAGATCATCGGAAAGGGCGCCCATGCCGGCATGCCGCATCAGGGGATCGACCCGATCCTTGTCGCCGGCCAGATCAATACGGCCTGGCAGGCAATCGTCAGCCGCACGCTGAGCCCGGCAGATGCAGCGGTGATCAGTATTACGCAGATCCACGCAGGCGATACCTGGAACATCATTCCGGACACGGTATTAATTCGGGGCACGGCGCGATCGCTGACGCTGGAGGTGCGCGACCGGCTTGAGGCCGAGATGGCGCATCGCGCGCGGCTGGTGGCGGAGACTTTCGGCGCTCGAGCTGAGTTGGATTATCAGAGGCGTTATCCGGCGACGATCAACACAGAGGCGGAAACCGACATCGCCAGGGCGGCTGCGCAAACCGTGTCCAAGGAGGGTTTGGTTTATCAGGATATGCCGGCGAGCATGGGCGCAGAAGACTTTTCGTTCATGCTTCGGAAGAAACCGGGGGCCTACATCTGGATCGGAAATGGCAGTGCGGACTGTGGGCGAAATCTCCATAGTCCGGGTTATGACTTCAACGACGAGGCTCTCACGCTCGGTGTTCAATACTGGATGCAAGTCGCCCATCGCGCGCTTGCACTCAATAGTCTCGCTTCCTGACCGGACCGTGCTCCGCGGATCTTGTCGCAAAGCAGCCGGAGCCGATGCTCGGCATCGTTATGTCTGGATGGCGCCCGCTTGGTAAGGTGACTTCCGAGATGGTTGAGGTTGGCGGGTCGGGTGCAAGTATGTCTCCGGTCCGTAAGCGCGGCTTGATCATTGCGATGGCGGGCATCCCAACGCTCGCCGGGCTCTTGCGGGTCATACCGACCGGCCGCATCATTCTTTACCGGGCTCCACTTGGGGAGGCGATCATCATGAGCGCGGAGCCGAAGTGAGGTTAACCGCGTCTTGGTAGCTGGCGGTTGTGGCCGGAACGGGCTTGGGCGGGAGATATTCGACCTGCGGTACCCGTGGAATGTTGGCCTGCGAATAAGCTTCCGCCGATTTGAACGGCTGCGTTTGAAAGAAGCGGAGTTTCTCCGCGAAGATCGGGCGTTGTCCTTCGGTGAGGAGGATCATCCTATCTTCCGGCATTTGTCGGATTTCCTGAGGCATCATCAGATCACGATCTCGGATCTGTTCGACCTTGGTCCGTCGCGGTAAACCGAAAAATTCGATCGTTCGCGATTCCGATTGATAGCGGATTGTGCGTTTGCCGAGCGCCCGCGACGCGTATTCAGCCGTCGCCTGGTCGTTGGCGCCGAGGACGAGCTGATAGCCGCAATTACCAAGCAGGGAGTGACGCGAGGTCTCGCCATAGATTTCATCGAGGTTCTTCAAATCCTGGATGATGAAGGCGAGTTTGATGTTATAGCCGGCGACATAAGGCAGCTTCATCATGATCTCATCCATCCGCCTCAACTGACGGAACTCGTCGAGGAGGAAATAGACCGGCAGCGAATTCTGATCGTGCTCGAGCGTGAGAATATCCATGGCCTGTTGCACGAACAAAGTAAGGAGGGGGCGCAACAGCGTGATATCCCTCAGACTTGGCGCTAGATAAATGGAGATCGGCCGATGCTTCATGGCATGGAAGTTCATGTCGGTAACGCGTGTCGCTGCAACGACCCGTTCATTCTTGAAGGGGCGCATGGCCTTTTGGATATCGAGAAGAGCGGACGCGGCGGCGCGGTCGGAAAGCGCGATAAAGGAATTGAAGCTCTCCATCGTGAACTTCGAAAGGCCAGGTTCTTTCTCCTTGACGCATTTCATCAACTCCTGAAGATTGAGGCCTGTATTGAAAAAGGAATTGACCTCTGCGAGATTGCGACGGTCTTTATAAAACGGGCTTTCCAGCACATAGCTGATGACGCCGGCAAGCGCCTGTTGCGCGGTCGCTTGCCAGATCGAATTTTCAGAGTCGATATTTTCAGGGACGAGTATATTGGCGATGTTTTGAATGTCGGCGGTGCGGTCACCGCGTTCTGTGCGAACGAAATCGAGGGGGTTGTAGCAGTTTGTCGTTACCGCCCCCGGTGCGAACAGAAATACCTCGCTGCCGTCTCGACGGCGATATCCGGCGGTTGCCCTGAAAATCTCACCTTTCAGATCGGTGACGATCATCGAACCTTGGTGCATCAGGGCATTGGGAATGACGTAACCTGCACCTTTGCCCGAGCGTGTCGGGCCGATAATGACGTGGTGCCGATCGTCCTTGACCCTTAGAATTCTTGATCCCAGCCGGCCGAAGATATGGCCCTTTTTGCGAAACCATTTGCCACGTCGAAGCGAAGCCCTGTCCTGAAATGCCGCGTCGCCTAAAGGGTTCGTGGTCGGTTTTAGACCAAGATGGGCCATGAGACCGGCGACCAGCGTGGCTGGCACCGCTGCCCAAAGTGCGACTTTCTGTAGGACAGGGTCGGTCGGATAGAACCAGAACTGCTGGATCGGCGAAAAGGGATTGCTCGTGATCGTGGCCTTGAGAATCCGTCCATCCTCGTAGAAAAGCTGAAGCCCCAGGCCGTAGGCGAGCAGCCAGACAAACAATGCGATCGCGGCGCAGAAGCACAAGTAGAAGCTTTGGAACTGTCTGATCACGGCTCGTCTCGCGCAAAGAAAATCTCAGAGACGCTCCGCTTGCCGCCTTCGCGGCGCAACTGGATGACGACCGGGATGACCATCCGGATGTAGGACATGAGGTCGTGCTTTAAGAAGCCTGAAGAGATACCGGCCTGCTGGATCATCATTGCAAGCTGTTCGTAGGCGCCCAAGGGTGTATCGGCATGGACCGTGGACATGCTGCCGGGATGACCGGTGTTGATGGCGCGAAGGAAGGAAAAAGCTTCACTTCCGCGAATTTCGCCCATGAACAGCCGATCGGGGCGCATGCGCAATGAGGCTTCGAGCAAACTTTGGATCGATACATCGGCCGTACCCTGGTCACCTTTCGAGGCAACCAGGTGGACCGTGTTCGGCTGGGGAGGGAAAAGTTCTCGTGTGTCTTCGAGCGTGATGATCCGCTCATGTTGGGGGATACTCTTCAGGCAGGCGTTGAGGAATGTCGTCTTGCCGGAGGACGTGCCGCCGCTGATCAGGATGGAGACCCGCTGACTGATCGCCGTATGAATGAAGTCGTAAATCCTGTTTGCTCGCAGATGCCCAACCAGCGTGTGATCGAGGTCGCTGAGGTCGCCGACGGCAACCGACACCTTGTCCAGCGAGCCGTTGTCCCGATATTCCTCGAGCGTAAAATCATTGATCACCTGTTTGCGGATAGAGACCGAACCGCCGCCGGATGCAGCCGGCGGCAAGACGATCTGGATGCGTTCGCCGGTCGGTAGTGAGGCGCTGAGGATCGGCTTTGTACGGCTGACAAACTGGTCGGTCGCCGCTGCAACCCGCTCGCCTATATTCTGGATTTCGTCAGCCGTTAGGCTGCTGATGTGATGATGCTCCATATATTCGGCACCACGTCGCTCGATATAGACATGGCCAGGCCCGTTGACGGCAATCTCCATGACCGCCGGATCGTCAAGGAACCGCCGAAGCGGTTCGAGGGCGCGATTGAGGAAATAATAATGATCGCGCCTGGTCGACATGACATTACCTGTCGCGACGTTCACGTCGGATCTCCTTCATTGCTTCGGTGATCGGATCGTCATAAAGGGCGCTGAAGTCGAGGTCTTGGCGCACATAGACAAAGATGCGCTCGCCTTGAGGAACATTGATCGTCGGCGCGATGCGCAGGTTTTCCGAAAGAACGGTATTCGCCATATTGCTGAAGGTCTCAGCGATCGTTTCTCGCGCGAGCTCTGCGCCACGCTCTGCGTCATCGCCGTTGCCAGAAGCCCGTTCGCTGCCGTATCCCGTCAGATAGCTTGCGCCAGCACCGACGATCGACAACATGATCGAGGCGCCGAACCGTTCACGGAACTTGTTGTCGACATGGCCGGTCAATCCAGACCTTCCCAGCCCGTCGGTGGCAATTGAATCAAGTCTGACGGAGACGCCATCGTCGCGGATGAGACGGGTCCAGATGACAAAAATGCGCTTTTGACCACGCGTGATCTCTGACTGGTATTCTCCAATGAGGCGGGTGCCGGTCGGGATTAGGATGCGTCGACCGTCGAAAGAATAGACGTCTTGTGACGTAATGGCCCTGATTTGGCCGGGCAGATCGCTATTAATCGCCGTTTCCAAAATGCCGGGGATCAACGTTCCTTCGGTAATCATGGCATCGATCCGCTCGATCCGGCGGGCCTTGGCGCTACGGCTGGCCAGATTGGAGGCTGCATTGAGATATGTGCTGTTGCGATCGGCGCCGGCGACCGTCACGCCTGAACTGCCTTCGTTGCGGAGGCTACGACCATCATTGCCGCCGGCGATTTCATCCATTGCAATCAGCTTTGACATGTACCGTTTCGGAAAAGCCTCCTCGATAGGTGAAGGGGGCATTGGCGGCTGAGCCACCTCTTTCGGCGGAGGTACGTCAAAGGTCGTCGTCTCGGGAGGCGGTTTTTCCGGGGGAGCGGGTGGCGGCAGATTGATGACAGGCTGCTCGGGGGCGGGCGAGGGCTTTTCTGTTTCCCTCAGAAAGGACGGCGGCCTGAAGGTCGTCGTCTGAAATTCCTCGTCGCTCTGGATGTTCTCGGTGTTTTTTTCGCCGGAGGTCGTGACGACGAGGTACGCGGCGGCAATCCCGCCCAGAAACAGGGCTATTGCTCCAAGCCTTTGGTCTCGTCGAGCGTTTCGATCCTGGACCGGCGTGTCGTCGGCCGCGGCCATCGCCTCTAGTTCCGGGCTTAACTTCATCAGTTGCCGCTCCTTCGCCGCTTCGTCGCATTCCTGTCCAAAGCCGGCCCGAAAAAATCAGGGTTCGGGACGCCGAAGTCAGGCCTTTCAAGATTAAAGATGCAGGTCCATTGGTTGCCGTCGCGAAGCGTGTATTGCGTGGCGATACCGTCGACGACGATGTAATCGCCCTCTTTACGGAAGTTGCGCAGGGTCTCGGAGAAATCGGATTGGACGGCAAAGATCGCGGGGACAGCCTTTTCAAACCGAAAGAAGGTCTTCTTGCCGTCATCAAAGACCATGCTGGGTTTCAGGGCCGGATCGCCGGAAAACGAATAATCGATATTGACGTTTGCCCTGTCGATATTGGCGATATTGGGATAGGCGGCCCGATCCTTGGCCTCCTGGCGCCATCGCGCGTTCAGGTCCTTGTCGGGATAGACGAAGCGAATGGCAAATACCTGCTTACCATCGTCCGGAGCGTGATCATTGAGCTCGAGGAAATAGATCCTCTTGGTCGTTACGATGTTCATGTTGGTGTCGACGTTTCGTGCGATGGGCTTTACGAAGAGGATGTTGCCCTTTTCTGAGGGGGCGACCTGCCAGCTGTCGGTATCTCCAAGCGAGATCGTTTCGAATTCCTCATCCTCGTCGAAGATGATCATGGTGGAGATGCCGTAGGTTGCGGGCACTTCCAGCACGTTGTTCGCCTGATAGACGACACTTGTAACGCGCCGGTCGAGCGATCCTGGCCGTGGCGCCTGACTTGCGAACGCCTCCACCGTGATGAGGACTGCAAAAGCCGGGAGAAGAAGCAACCTCATTGTCCGGCATCTCCTGGCGTGACCGTTTCCTGATCGCGACGGTAGTCATAGACTTGGAAGCCCAACGGATTTTCGAAGCGCCACGCATTGGTTGCTGGCGATTCCGTATAGCGATAGCGGACAACGGAAATGTAGTGGCGGGTGATCTGACCCGTGTCCGATTTCTCCGTCGTGGAAAACCGAACGAGGGCGGTGCTGGGGTTTGAGAAGGTGACGGACTTGAGGTCGACGGTGACTTTTTTATCCTTGCCGTAGATTCTCGCGGGATTGTCCGGGTTTGCCGCGCTATAAAGCTCCTGGAGTTCGCGCGCGGCGTCATTGGTGGAAAGCAGCGCCGCGATGCCGAAATTTTCGGTCACCGCAAAGGGATCGTACCCCTCGCGGGATCGGATGTAGCGCACGACATTGGCCTGAGTGATGGCTTGCAGATCGGTTAGTTTGACCGATTTGGTAAGGCCGGATTTGACCTCCAGATAGCCTGTATTCTTGTCGACCTCGATGATATAGGGCTCGAAGCTCTTAAGTGGCACCAGCAGGATGAGTGCTGTCAGCGATAGCAGCGTGATGGTGCCGAAGACCATGGTGATGAACCAGGCGATCGCTCGCGATCGCTTGGCGCTCTTCAAGATTTCCTGTTCCCAGCGGTCGCCATCCTGAAAATAGCTTTCAAGAGCAGCATCATGCGATTTGCTCATTCGCGCGCATCCTTAAAGACACTTCCCTCGAACGGTTCACTCAATTTGGCAGGCTGTTGCTGCTGATTCGGTTCTGCATCGCTCGGGCGGTGGCATTTCGAATATTTGCCCTCATGTTTTCCATGGTCCGCGTCCTTGCTTGCATGCCATGATCGCCGATCGTGCCTGCCAAGGAGCGAGCCGCGCCGAACGTCGCTTTCGGGACGGTCACTCCCGCCAGATGTCCGGCGTCACGCGCGATCCTGCCGATACCGGCCGCAATGCCACCGGTAATGCCCTGGGCGAGTATCTGAATGTTGAACAGGACGAATGCACCCGCGCAGCAGAGCAAAAGAAAGGCGGAGATATCGCTGAGTTGAAGGCGCCTCTGGGCTGCGGCATTCGTCACCTTTGTCAATTCCGGGTCCATTGCCGCAATGAGGAAGGCTGCAACCACGTAGACGAAGAGGGGAATGAGGGCATACATCAGCACCTGCTGAAACCAAGCAGCGCCAAGGCCGCGGGATCGTTCAAAGAGCATGCAGGCGATGAAGATGGGAGCGGTGCCAATCAGCATCCACATCATCACTTTGGCAAGCAGAAGGATCGCCAGCGCCACGGCGATGAAAACGCCGACGCAAAGCATGATCAGAAAGCCGACCATGGATGGCAGGATGGAGAAGTAGCCCGATTGTTCCGCGAATGCGGAAGCCGCCTCGTTGGCCGTCTTCCAGATTAAGGACAACCCATTCGTGGGTTCGGTGATGCCGGTTCCGGTTGCGGTCAAGATCGCGCGGCCAACCTCTTCAGGCGTATCGCTCAGCCAGGCATAAAAGAGGCTATTGAAATTCTCCCACTTGCTGACGAGGGTCAGGATGACCAACATGCGCACGACGCGGCCGATGATCTCGCTGACGCTGACGCGCGCCGTTCCCATGACGAGTTGCAGACCGTAGTAGCTCACATAGGCGACAAACAGGATTGTCAGCAGCGGCATCAGCTGTTGACCAACGATACCGAAGGCTTCTTCGGAAAAGTTTGATCCTGTTTGCTCGACCCTTTCAAGAACGTCGCCAAGGAAATCGTGCATGGCCTCCGACCTTTGCTATTTTGCCAACACTGCATCGATGGCCGCCAGGGCGGCAGCCGAGGTGTCGCTGTTGACCCGGGTCATCGGTCCACATTCCTGTCTCGGATCGGGAGCCAATCCGGTCAGGTGCTTCGGTCTCTTGCAAGGTGCGGTCTTTTCTTTGTAGGCAGTACCGCAACCGACAAGACCGACCGAAACCATGAAAAAAAGAAATACCTTGCCGCTCATGGTGCGTTACTCGTCACTATAGCTGAGCGCTTTTTGGGAGTTCGAGATATCCGTGAGCCGGCGTTGATTATCTGCCTGCAGCGAGGACACAGCGCCGTTCATGACGCCAATCAGCTCGTTGATGGTCAGGCCCGCTTCGACCTGAAGCTGGGTGTTTTGGTCGATCGAGCCTTTGATGTCCTTGGCCTGACCGATGCTGGAGCCGGCCTGTTCGAATGATGCGCGGCGGGTCTGAACGGCTTTTTGGGAACCGGTAACGAGTGCGGCGACGCCGAGCACCGTCTTCACCATCTCCTCATAGGACTTGTCGCCGGAAAACGAACTGCTTTCCTTGCCGGAGAGGGTCCTTACCAGTTCCAGGCTGTTGAGAAATGTGGTTGCGACCTGCGAGACGTCTCCGCTTACGCTCCCAAAGTTCGCGACTCCACCCGATAACAATTTGTCGAATGAAGGCATCTGCGACGCGCTGAAGCCATTGCCGACCGCGAGGTTTTGCATGCGGTTTGCGTCACCGGCGCGATCGCCGGTCACAGCGTCGAGCGTTTCTTCGGTTGTTTTCAGGACTTGCCCGTTCGTCTCCAAGATCTCGCCCGTCGTCTGGGCGGTTCTTCTCGCGATATCGAGATTTGCGTTGTCGATGACTGGCACCTGAGCGAACGCGGTGGATGCAACCGGCAGTAAACATGCGATGAATAAGAATTTCTCCATGGTCGTTTTCCTCATTCAGCGTTCAATATCAGCGCTATATCGGCCTCGCGTTCGCGCCTCTGTGCGCAGGCCTTTCGGTTAGGCTCCATTCATGCCCTTGTCGGAGATTGCAGACGCCACCCGAGACGCGATCTTAACCTCTTCACCATTTTGGGCAGTGCCAAAAGCAGGGTTGACGCGACCGACAACGGGCACTTGTGGCATCGCCGGACCGGAGACGCCGACTGCCAGCGATAGGTTTAGAAGCCATAAGAGACGACCTTGCTTCATTCGCCTGTCTCCCATCCGCAGAACCGGGCAAGCCAATGTTCTGGTTGTTCGCCATAGCGTTCGCGCAAGCGCGCGCATTCCTCGATCGTTTCCTTGCGCCCGGAAAGCACTTTGATGAGATCGGGCATTGCGGTGAGATCAAGCCTAGCGATGACGGAGTCATTGCCGTGCTTGATCAGGAAGGTTCGCTTTTCAGGGGGTGTCGTTTTGATGAAGCTGAATTCCTTCATCGTCAGACCAAAGCGTTTTATGTAGCTTTCCTCGTCGGCCCGCGGGTTCGGGAAGTGGATGTGGGTCGCCGCCTGCTCGATCAGCGTATGGGAGGCTTTTGCTTTGGCGATATCGGCTGCAGATTGTGTCCCGAAGCCGACAATGCCGTTCAGCTTTCGGATGGTCTTCATCTTGTCAACGATGAAGTTGCTGAAAGTTTCGTCCATTAGGAGCTGCCAGCCCTCATCCATGAAGAACATGGCGGGGTTTCCGTCGAGCAGTTCATCGAGGCGGTGGTAAAGATACATCAGCGCCGGTGTACGCAGTTCCCCGTTGGCGAGGATGTGGGTCATATCGAAACCGAAGACGCGATGGGACGAGAAAGAAAGTACGTCCTCTGCGGCATTAAAGAGCCATGCCTTTTCGCCGTCGATCCAAGCGCGAAGGCGAGAACAAAGATCGTTGGCGTTGGCCCGCGACCGGCCCGAGAGAAGGTCTGCCAAATTTGAAAGATTTCGTTCCGATCTCGGCTCCTGCATCAGGCGGGGGATCGCTTGCTCTAACGTATCTTCGTCTTCCTGGCTGAGCGCGCTGCCATCACCAGATCGCAGCATCGCCTTGACGAGCCGCAGTAAAAAATCGCGGTTGGTTCCGGTGTTTTCCAGCTGGAGCGGGTTGAAACCTGTCGGTGTTCCGGGCGACAATACCTCATAGGAGCCGCCGATCGCCCTGACAAATATTTCGGCGCCATGATCTTTGTCGAAGAATGCGGCTTTTGGTGTGGGCGAGACCCGCATCGCCTGAGCCAACAGGAATGTCAAAGCAACCGTCTTGCCCGATCCGGTCGGTCCCGTGACAAGGAAGTGGCCGATGTCACGACGATGGAAATTGAACCAATAAGGTGTTTGCGATGTCGTCTCGAGAATGGTGATCGGCCAACCCCAATGGGTATGATCAGCCTCTCCCGTAGCGAGATTGTGCATCGATGACAGGCCGGAAAAATTTGCACTCGACAGCATTGCCTTGCGGGCGATGTAAGCGTGGTTTCCCGGCAGTTGCGCCCAAAAAGCCGCTTCGAGGTTGAGATCCTCTCTGAGCCAATTGATGTTCATGTTTGTCAGACTGGCGCCGAGTTCTGTCACGCTGCGGCTGACACCTTCCAGATCGCGAGACAGACAAAGAAGCGAAAGATGATGGAAACCAAATACGGCTTCCTGGTTCATCAGGCTATTGAGCGCGTAGTCGATGTCTTGTTCAACCGCGCTGCCGGAACCGTCCGACGCCCTGATCTGCCGCTGCAGCCGGCTGATCCGCTCCTGTGCAATCGGCTTGTCGGCTATGGAGAAGGACTGGGTGAGGATGAATTCGTGGTTCACCTGCAACAGGCTGTCCAGTAAACCCGGACCGGTGAACGGGGGATATTCCTTGATAGACAGCATCGCTCCGTAACGGGTGTCTTCATCGACGGCTGCTTGAGCCTGCATCGTTCGCTTGGCGAAATGCAACCGCGACGTGCCGACGAAGCCGTAGATTCCCATCCGCGGCAGACGCATCTTTCGCGGTATTCCACAGGTCAGGATCGTGTTGAAGAATTCGCAAGGCTCAGAGTAAGGCTCGACCTTTGCCGCATTTAACTGCTCTTCGTTTCCCGCCGGATCATCATCACGCTTCCGGTAGGTAATACCGAGCGTGCGCGCGCCGTATTTGGTCAGATCCTGCACGAGGTTTCCGACGAGTTCCTCGAGTTCCGTGACGTCATCGCGGGTGTATTTTAGCCCGGCACCTCGATCTGCTCGTGCGAACATCCGTTTAATGGAATCGCCAACGCCGAGGACGCCACGCATTCCCGACTGCACAATGGTGAGATAGATCTCGTTTCGAAACATGCGCTTGTGACGCAACTGCTCCATATAGCGGGAATTTAGAAGATCGCAGTATGGATTGTCGAACGTGCCGCCGATTTGCGCTTCGACTTCTCGACGCACGACCGTAGACCACAGCGAATAACGGCTGGAGCCGAGGGCGCGGATCATCGTGTTTTGGACTATAGCGCGCATGTTGAGTTCTGCCTGATCTTCCGTCTGAAAAAACAAGCCGTGCAGTCTGATGACGCTTAAGAGGGAGCCATTCTCCAGCCCGATCACCGTATCGGATACATGCCGCAGATATGGGATATGCCGAGACATGGGCCGCTCGCGGCCGGAAAACCGACCAAGACCGAGCTCCTGGCTGATCACTTTCCGCATGGCTATGGTCCGTACGAATTCGTGCCCCAAAGGTGCATGTTAGGCGTTCGGGGAGTTTTGCGGGAGGCCACCTGCAGCACGTCGAGGATTTTGCTGTCGCGGGCGCAAAGCGAAAACAAGACGAGATAGGTGACAGGTGCGATCAAGAGTGCCAGCAGGTCGTTCGTCGCCAACCAGCCAATGACGGTAATGCCAAAGGTGACGACGACCGCCATATAGGGCACACCCCAAAGCGTCGGCGGCCTGGTCAAGCCGATGACAAGCGGAATGAAAGTCGGTCCTTCACGCTCAAACCCGGTCATTGGTCATTGTCCGACGGCTGATATCATTTGATCGACGATGGCGGGTGCACCAAACACCAGCCCGATTCCAATGACGACCGCGCCCGCCGTGAACCAGGAAAGGCGGCCTGCAAACGCGAGGAAGCCGAGACCGATGACCGCAATGATCGCCAGAAGCCGGCCGAAGGGGCCGGTAATGAAGTCGACGATCATCTGAACCGCCGTTTCTAACGGCGCAAATGCTCCACCACCATTTGTCTGAGCCAGGGCAGCGTCTGGAGCTATGACCTGAACAGCGGCCATGACGCCTATCAGGGTCGTAAGCTTCAGCACCCGCAATCCGATGTTCTGCCATTCGTGTTCCATCGAGTTTCTCCTTCAAAAATGCATCACTCCGCCGACAAATTGGCGGCGTTGTTGCACAGCGATAACGCCAGCCTCGTTGCCGGGAGCTGGGCCTTCGATTGGGGTTTGCAGGACGCGCATCGGGCCTGTCTTTGCCGACGGCATCGGCAGGCCAAGTCGGTAGTTGATGACTTTTGCGAGGTATCTGACGGTTTCAGCAAAGGGTGGAATGCCCGCATGTTCGTAGACGCGCCGCTCGCCGCTGTTGTAGGCGGCCGCGACGAGAAGGGGGTTCTGAAACTCGTCGAAGAGCACCCGCAGGTATCTCATCGCACCGTCGATGTTTTGGGCGGGGTCGCAGATATCGTGAACGCCGAAACGAGCCGCAGTATCGGGCATCAACTGCATCGGGCCACGCGCACCTTTTGGTGAATTGCGCCGCCTGTCGAAGTCGCTCTCGACCCAGGCGATTGCTTCTGCAAAAACCTCATCGACCTGATGACGCCTGGCGGATTGGACCACCAGGCGCCTGACACTTTCCGGCGTAAGCGGTGAGGGCGCGCATTCATCAGTCTTTCGCGCAATTGTGGCGGGAGGTGCTTTCCTTGAGCTGTCAGGCCTTTGAGACGATGTAGCGATTTTAGTATCGTAGTAAATTCTGTTCGGCCATGCGGATGTCGCCGACTTTGCAAGGGAAAAGTAACGAAATAAGTTAATTTCGTTTTCCGATGTTTCATGTGCTGTCCGCGGTCCTGATCTCGGCCCCGGTGTTTCATCGAAGCTTGCCTGCGAAATCTTCCTGCGCCCCAAGGCATCCGATGATGAAGGCTCCTCCAAAGCAGGAAGATCGATTTCATAAGAAATTGAAATTACATTTGTTTTGTCAGACTCATCTCTTGCTTTCGCCTCCCCTTCGGTGATGATCAAGGTCACCAGAAGAGTGATCAACGTAGGGATTTTCAGTCGGGAAAGTTCACCGTAAGTGTGCATCGATTCCCTCATATCGGTGGCTGAGCATTTTCGACGACTGACTGCTCTTGGAGTGAAATAATACGCAATACGTATAGGTCTACAGAGAATTTGGTTGATTTCAACCCCTGTCGATAAAATAACGATACGAGTTAAGTTATGGAGGTGGGTGATGAGACGTGGAATTTATGCAGCGCTTGGCATTTGCGTGCTCGCGGCGCCTGCTTTCGCCGCGCAACCGATCAATGAGGACTATGTTCGATCCCTGGCGGTATCGGGGAAAATCGTCCTTGTGATGGAATATTACGACGGGCGTGGTGAGGTGGCTGAGCGCAAGGGTTATGCGACCACGAATGCCTTCGAAGCGCTGTCGGCGACCGACTTTCGTGTCACTGACGACACTGTGGTTCGCCTTTACGGCGTTGAACCGTGCGAGGGCGAAATGGTCAGTCGACGGGATGGGTTCATAGGACGTTGCCGCGACTATGCGCAAGAACAGCTGCAAGTCATGCTGAACAATCCAAAGGTGATATTCTGCCGGGCGTTTACCAGCGAGCAGAAGTCGCCGGTTCACAATGCAACCTGTTATGGCTACTATTATTTTCCGGGCAGCCTCGACGCTGTCGAAATGTTCGAAGAACAGCTTGTGTCGCTTGGCGCCCTTCGTCTCTCGACAGAGCCCGATGGTACTTTGGCTCGCCCGGATCTGTCGAAAGCCGAAGAGGTTGGCAAAAAGGCGTCGTTCGGCATGTGGGCAGATCCGAGGGTGAGGGGGCGATGACCGCCCAACTGCGACGATGCGGTCCTTTGGTGGTGCGATCCGATTTGAGTGTTGCGGCGGATAAAAATTCAGGAAACCGGGTCGGTTCACGTCTCGATCGTTTCGGCGTGCGCCCGCATCTGTCGCGCATGTTCGCTTGGTCGGAAAGAGTATCACAAGGGCGATCGGTGTCGGCGATATCGTTCATGAGACAGAGCCCGGGGGGTAGAAGAACGGTTCAACCGAATGGCAAATTGTTGCAGCATCAAGGGGTATCCCTGTGGCCAGTACGTAGCCCGCCAAATGCGTGAGCTTTTGCAACGCCTCGCGCCTGTCGGCCGGCTGCCATGCAATAATCTGATTGCAAACCAGGCGTTCTTCCAGCTCAAGCTCGTCGAAGAACGAATGTACTCGAACCGTCTCGCCTCGCCGCCTTAACTCCAGCAGCAGCGTGCGATGACGTGAGAGGAGAGTGGTGAGGTCTTGAGGAACCTCGTAGTCGTCCATGATGGCCCCCTCGATTATTATTCCGTTCACACAAAGCGGAAAGCTCGCTTCTGGTCATAAGAAGCGTTGTTGATGTATGAGGATAAGAAACAATGGCGGGCCACCTTTCATGACAAGCAGAGTAGACAAACACATCCAAGAGAAGGGTCTCGTCGAACATAAAGGTCCCGAAGCCGACAAGCCGGTTTACCGATGCCCTGGATATGAGGGGATCGCGGAGTTTTCCGAACTTGATAACCGAATTGCAGACGCGCTCAGGCAGGCGCGAGAACGCACCGGGCTCACGCATGCTGATGTCGCACCTCTGCTCGCGCTTCATCCTCAAGTCTATGGGCGATACGAGCGCAACGAAACGAAGATGACCGTGACCAGGCTCATTCATCTGAGCGAGCTTCTGGATTTTTCGCCAATCGATGTCATCATGGCTGCTGCGCCTTATCGGTTTGGAAAGACAAAAGACGAAGCCGACAGACGTCGCGAACTGATCAAGATCGTTGAGGCGCTGCCGGCCGACGCTGTGAATTCCTTGCTGTCGCTGGTCGATGCGATGATCAAAGTGCGATCAGCGGACGTTGCAAATGGCGGCTGATTGGATGTGGGCGCACCTCAATGAAAGAGATCTTGCACGCCAAACGGTGTAGACCGGCGGACATTGCCACTGCAGCTCGCAAGCGAAAAGAACATCGAGACAAAGCCCAAAGCGGTCGTTTGTTGACATCGTTGCGGGCGCCTTTCCGCGGCTTTCACTTGTCAAGGCGCCATGCCCAGGGAGGTCGCTTCCTGATGAATATGGCAGCCGAAGCCCTTCCATGAAGTTTCGTCATAGTCCTGCGCCTCCGATTTCCATCACCGTTATTCAGCTCCGGCCCAACTGCCTGAACCTTCTTCCGTGCGCTGGCTGGTATCCGTGATCGCAGAGGATCGCGATGGGCGCGACGGCACGGAAAGCAGGGACTGATCTATACCATAGGCCTTGCGATGCTGTTGAAGCAGGCGAAAGGAGGGGTAGGCTGCAATGACCATGACCGGTTCTCCCTCATAAAGTATGGGCTCACGCAGAACCTCCAATCGATAGCCTCTCCTGCGGATCATTTTCACGAGCGCAGGGTTTGTCTGTATAATGACGGTCTCGATCTTGGAAAAGACGAGGAACTCGAGAACGGCTGTCATCAATACGTCTGCAGTTGCAATGCCACGGACGTGCCTTACGTGTCTTGCGGTTGCACATCGTCCCCATTCGAAGACCTGGCGCCCTCTTGGATAACTTTCTTCACCGATCAGCTCTGGATAAAGATGGGACAGAAGGTGTGGTTTCATCGTCGGCAGCAGACGCGAATAGCCGACCACTTCGTTTTCCTCTGTCAGTACCAGGTGAATGGTGGACTGCGTGTCGAACGCGTCCCGTTCGCGGCCGTCGCTTTGTCGAAGCGCCTCCCAGCCGAGCTCGTCGACAAAACACTGATGGCGGAAACGCCAAACCGCCTCCATGATGGACTGTTTTTGCGGGACTTGTCTGCCTCGTATAATCTCCAGCATCGATTGCCTCCGTTGTGCACGTGTAATGTGCAACCGGAGGTAAGGAAAAACTATTCGTAAATTGTCGTATTTTACCGTTGCAGTCCGCGTCGAAACGCCTCTGCAATCAGATGTGCTCGATTTCTTGCGTTCAACTTCTGCTGCAGATTGGTAAGGTGAGTTTGGACCGTCCGCGGCGAACGCCGGGTCATTTCACCGATTTCCCAATCCTTCTTGCCTTCAACACACCAGGTCAGGCATTCGCTTTCGCTGCGGGTGACCATGACGTCTTCGGTAATGTCGCTGCCCGCAGCGTTCAGGTCTCGCAGTCGGGTGTAAGCCCTGATTGCTATGATGTGAAGGAGGTCCCTATGGGGCGCCGGCAACGAGACCTTCTTTCCAGCAACGGAGAAGATGCCCGCAAAGCCTGATCGTGTGAAGATCGGGATCGTGATGCCGTCCACCAGCCCGAAATCGGCAGCTTCGCGCATGACTTGGCGGGCTTTGGGCGGCAGAGCCTGATTGTCAATCGTTTCGGACCATACGATTGCCCGGTCCGCTCGACGAACGAGGTTCACAACGGGATCGTCTCGGAAGTAATTTTTCCTCAGATACCGCTCAAACCATGCTGGTGGCCAACCGTTGAGATGGAAGTAGCTCTCCAGGCTTTCATGGGGGAGTGGAAGTCCTGCCAAGGCAAATCGCTCAACGCCCAAAGATACCACTATGCGCTCAACGAGTTCGCAAACCTCCGCGACAGTTCGTGTCGAAATGCAAGCCTCAGAAAACTGAAGCATCAAATAGGCTAACTTGTCCAACCTTTTGCTCCATTATCACGGTTATGCCGAGCCGCTGACGATGGCCTTTAGGTCACGCCTGCTGAGCCCAAATACTTGTGAGATGAAGATCAGCGGCCAATTCTGGCTTTTGGATAGGACGAAATGCTCCTGTTATCAAAATGCAACGATCCGATCAGGTGTGTGACCTGATTAACGTGAACTTTCGCAAGCTATTCGAAAGCGGTGGCCGTTGAACAAAGTTTTCCAAATTGCCCCCCGCGTCGAGCCTGTCCAGTCGCACGGAATGGAAGCATAAGAGAAGACGATTGGCGAGGCAATTAGGTTGAAATGCAGCAAAGGAAAACACAAGGATTACCGTTGGTTAAGGCCGATGACAAATCTGTCGACAAGGAGCCGGAAGCGGGAGACCGCGACGGAAAAGAAGGCACGCGAGAAGGATAAGCGCCAGCAGGCGAGTTAGAAGAAACGAGCAGACGCGGGCAAGTGATGCGTATTGGGCGCGTGTTGATCGCCAGCGCCGGACGGCAAGGGAATCAATATCTCATGCACCTGCCAGACAAGCTTCGGTGTGCTTGCGGGAACAATGAGGGTAACAGCGTGCTTATCGGAAAGCTGCCCGGTAACGTCTCGCCAGCCAAACAAGGAGCGCACACTGACCCGCTACGCAGTCCCGTTTTCCGCTGCCTGCAGGCCCCTGAAATCTTTAAGAAAATGGTGGGCGATGAGAGACTCGAACTCCCGACATCCTCGGTGTAAACGAGGCGCTCTACCAACTGAGCTAATCGCCCTTTCGCGGCTGCAGAAGATACGCCCGCCGCGTCGGTGGCCGTGATCTATGCGGATCGCGGAAAAACCGCAAGAGCTTTCATGATGTTTTTTTGAAATTTTTGGGGAAGCTGCGATCGCCGGGAGGGCAGGGGAGGGAAAGAACCGGGTCGTCATCCTTTTGTCTTGAAACCTGCTTGACACCCGAACACGAACCTCTTAGTTAGCCGCTCAACCGAGCGGTCGAGGCCGCCGGCCGGGAGGTGTCACACCTCACGAGTAATGCGCGGGTGTAGCTCAGTCGGTTAGAGTGCCGGCCTGTCACGCCGGAGGTCGCGGGTTCGAGCCCCGTCACTCGCGCCATCTCTTCCTCGAAAATTTGCTGGCGCTTCAGTATGCGAGGGGCAGATTTTTCAATGCCGCAAGTCGGCATCATGCGCGGGTGTAGCTCAGTCGGTTAGAGTGCCGGCCTGTCACGCCGGAGGTCGCGGGTTCGAGCCCCGTCACTCGCGCCATTCACGATTTCTTTTATTTTTCCGATCGGTCTTAAACCGATTTGATTGCGGAATGTTTCCTGCGAAACAGGCTTGCGGTTCTCGCGGAGACCAAGTCGTAGGTGTTCGTCCGAACTGCTTCATTTAGGTACAGGATGCCGCGCTCAAAAGGCTTGCGCCGGGGCTTCGGCTGCGCTAGTCACGGCTTGTTGCAATGCACGTTCGCTTGGCCCGTGTATTGACTTTAAAGCGTCGCTCGACGCTTCAGGCAAGCTGGGATCGAATACCATGAGTGAACTCCTCACTTCCTATGTCCCGATCGCGATTTTCATCGGTATTGCGCTGGTGATCGGTATCGCGCTTCTGGTCGCCCCCTTCGCTGTGGCCTATAAGGCGCCCGATTCGGAAAAGCTGTCGGCCTACGAATGCGGTTTCAACGCGTTCGACGATGCGCGCATGAAGTTCGACATTCGATTTTATCTGGTCTCGATTCTCTTCATTATTTTCGACCTTGAGGTGGCCTTCCTGTTCCCTTGGGCTGTCTCCTTTGGTGATATGGGTTGGTTCGGTTTCTGGTCGATGATGGTTTTCCTTGCCGTCCTGACGGTCGGCTTCATCTATGAGTGGAAGAAAGGAGCGCTGGAATGGGAGTAGTCGACAACGGCAGCACTCTCGTTGCGCCGAAACCGAAGGGTATTATCGATCCGAGTACTGGTAAGCCGGTCGGTAGTGACGATGCTTTTTTTGGAGGGGTTAACGACGAACTGGCCGACAAGGGCTTTTTGGTGACGTCGACCCACGATCTGATCACCTGGGCCCGCACGGGTTCGCTGATGTGGATGCAGTTCGGCCTGGCCTGTTGCGCCGTAGAGATGATGCAGGCCTCGATGCCGCGCTATGATATGGAGCGTTTTGGCTTTGCTCCCCGTGCATCGCCGCGTCAGTCGGACGTCATGATCGTCGCCGGAACGCTAACCAACAAGATGGCCCCGGCGCTCCGCAAGGTCTATGACCAAATGCCGGAGCCGCGTTACGTCATCTCGATGGGGTCGTGCGCCAACGGTGGTGGTTATTACCATTATTCCTATTCCGTGGTTCGCGGATGTGATCGCGTCGTGCCGGTGGATGTCTATGTTCCGGGCTGTCCTCCCACGGCTGAGGCGCTGCTTTACGGTGTGCTTCTGCTGCAAAAGAAGATCCGGCGCACGGGTACGATCGAGCGCTGAGGGCCTAAGGACAAGACGATGAGCGAAGCCCTGACCGAGCTTGCAACCTATATCCGCGAGGCGCGCTCCGCCCTCGTGGAAGATGCGACGATCGCCTTTGGCGAATTGACGCTTACGGCGACCGTTGAAAACATCGTGCCGCTGCTGACCTTCCTTCGGGATGATGTACAGTGTGGTTTCATATGTTTTGTCGACATCTGCGGCGTCGATTGGCCGCAGCGTGAAAAGCGTTTCGACGTGGTGTACCATCTTCTGTCGCCGAGGCAGAACCAACGCATTCGCGTGAAGCTCGCCGTCGGCGAAGGCGAGGCCGTCCCCTCGGCGACCGCCGTCTACATGGGCGCCGACTGGTTCGAGCGTGAGGCGTGGGACATGTATGGCATTCCCTTCACCGGCCACCCGGACCTTCGTCGCATCTTGACGGACTACGGTTTCGAGGGGCATCCGATGCGCAAGGATTTCCCAACGACGGGATATGTAGAGGTCCGCTATGACGACAATGCCAAGCGGGTTGTCTACGAACCTGTCGAGTTACGCCAGGAATTCCGTAATTTTGACTTTCTGTCTCCATGGGAGGGCACGGATTACGTGCTGCCGGGAGACGAGAAGGCCAAGACTTAGGTGAAATAAACAGGGCGAATAGCGGATAGTTGTCGCCAAACGAAAGGAAGACGCAGACGAACAACTCCCATGAGGATCTCAACGTGTGGCCGCGGGCAATTGAGCGTGCAGTTCAGTTCGATCGCGCGACGGATGGATTTCCGAGGGATGAGATACACGGTTAAGACGCTCGAATTCGCAGGGGCGCTGCTTCGGTGGCGGCGAGTATTGCGGAAAGTCGCAGGCGGGAAAACACCAGTAATTTCATCCAGTTTCTCGGGATTGCTCAAGGTTCTTTGAAGGAGTTGGGGCGCATATGGTCATCGCCGGGAAGGTGAAGAGCCTTCCGGTACGGCAGTTTCGGAGCCTGATGGAGCAGCGCGATGAGATTGTCGGATGGTCCATGCACTGATCAGACGTCTGCAGGAAAAGACATGATCAAGTTGAAACAGCTATTCGCTAAATCCTCCAAGCGCGGAGCGCGCATATGACTGAACATAACGTCCGCAATTTCACCATCAACTTTGGGCCTGAGCATCCATCTGCCCACGGCGTATTGCGCCTTGTTCTGGAGCTCGATGGAGAAATCGTCGAGCGTGTAGACCCGCATATCGGCCTTCTTCATCGCGGAACCGAAAAGCTGATCGAGACGAAGACGTATCTGCAGGCAGTCCCCTATTTCGATCGCCTGGACTATGTCGCGCCGATGAACCAGGAACACGCGTTCGCCCTGGCGGTAGAACGTCTGCTGGGCATCGATATTCCGATCCGCGGCCAGTTGATCCGCGTGCTCTACTGTGAGATCGGCCGTATTTTGAACCATCTCCTGAATGTGACGACGCAGGCCATGGACTGCGGTGCTTTGACGCCGCCGCTCTGGGGCTTCGAAGAGCGCGAAAAGTTGATGGTTTTTTATGAGCGGGCCTGCGGAGCCCGTATGCATGCTGCCTATTTCCGGCCGGGAGGCGTGCACCAGGATCTGCCGCCAGAACTGGTCGACGACATCGAAAAGTGGTGCGATCCCTTCATGGTCGCGCTCGACGACATCGACAAGCTCCTGACCGGCAACCGCATCTTCAAGCAGCGCAATGTCGATATCGGTGTCGTATCGATCGATGACGCATGGTCTTGGGGCTTTTCAGGCGTGATGGTGCGCGGTTCCGGTCTGGCTTGGGATTTGCGCAAGTCGCAGCCTTACGAATGTTATGCCGATCTCGATTTCGACATTCCCATCGGCAAGAACGGAGACTGTTATGACCGCTATCTCGTCCGTATGGAGGAGATGCGGCAGTCGGTTCGCATCATGCGTCAGGTTCTTTCGCGCCTCAAGGGCGATGCGCGGACCGGCCCGGTCTCTTCGCTGGACGGCAAGGTCGTGCCGCCAAAGCGCTCCGAGATGAAGCGGTCGATGGAAGCGTTGATTCATCACTTCAAGCTCTATACCGAAGGTTATCGCGTGCCGGCCGGTGAGGTTTATGCCGCCGTGGAGGCTCCGAAAGGGGAGTTCGGGGTCTATCTGGTCGCGGATGGGACCAACAAGCCGTATCGCTGCAAGATCCGCGCGCCGGGTTATGCACATTTGGCTGCGATGGATTTCCTTGGGCGCGGGCATATGCTGGCCGACATGGCTGCCGTGCTGGGCTCGCTCGATATCGTGTTCGGCGAGGTAGACCGCTGATGATCCGCGCCGTCGTATTCGCTGGCTTTTTGCTGGCTGGCCCGGCTGCTCTTGCGCAGCAGGACCAGTCGGCCGATCAGCTCGGCGGTTCGACAGCTTCCGGCGGATCGAAATCGATGGGTGATCTCCTGTCGGAAGGATATGAGATCAAAACCTCCGTTCCCAATGGGACAAAGTTCATAGTGTTCATGCAGAAAGACAAGTCTGCCTATGCCTGCGAGTTCGTGTCGCTCACGCGGTCGCGGTGTGGATCCATAAACTGATAAGGCGTGGAAAAGAATGTCCGTTCGTCGATTAGCCGAAGATAGCGTCCAGCCGGCAGTATTCGCCTTTAACGAGGAGAATGCCGCCTGGGCCGAGGCAACGATCAGGAAATATCCGGAAGGCCGGCAGCAATCCGCCGTTATTCCGCTTTTGATGCGTGCGCAGGAACAAGATGGCTGGATCACCCGCGCGGCGATTGAGCATGTCGCCAACAAACTGGACATGCCCTATATCCGTGTCCTCGAAGTCGCGACCTTCTACACCCAGTTCCAGTTGAAGCCTGTCGGCACCCGCGCCCATATCCAGGTCTGCGGCACGACGCCTTGCATGCTGCGCGGCGCCGAAGACCTGATGAAGGTCTGTCAGCACAAGATCCATCACGATCCCTTCGAGCTCAATGCCGACGGCACGCTCTCCTGGGAAGAGGTCGAATGTCAGGGCGCTTGCGTCAACGCGCCGATGGTCATCATCTTCAAGGATGCCTATGAGGACCTGACGCCTGAGCGCCTGGAAGAGATCATCGATGCATTCGAAGCCGGCAAGGGCGATCAGATCAAGCCGGGTCCGCAGATCGACCGCTATTTTTCCGCACCCGAAGGCGGCCCTCAGACGCTTCTCGAAGATGTGAAACCCGTCCGGACCAACCTCGATGCGCAGCCAGCGACCGATGCCGCGCCGGTTCCGCCGGCTGATGCGGCACGTCCCAAGGATACGGCGCCGGAAACCGATCAGAAACTGAAGACGCCGGCCACCGCGCCGAAGGCTGCCGCGAACAATGTGAAAGCAGCCGAAATTCAGCCGCTTTCGGGCACTGCCAAGAGCGAAGCAGCCGCGTCCGATGCTGCAAAGCCGGCCACTACCAAGGCGGAAAAGCCGTCCCTGGAGGACAAGAATCGCCCGAAAGGGATCGACAAGCCGGCCGAACCGGACGACCTCAAGATGATCTCCGGGGTTGGCCCGAAGATAGAGGGCATTCTCAACGAGCTCGGCATCTTCACCTTCGCGCAAGTCGCAGCATGGAAGAAGGCGGAGCGCGAATGGGTCGACGGATACCTGAATTTCAAGGGCCGCATCGAACGCGACGACTGGGTCAAACAGGCCAAGGCGCTCGCCATGGGCGGCGAAGCCGAATACATTAAGGTCTTCGGCAAGAAGCCGCGGTAAGGGGTGAGACATGCTTAAGGATCAGGATCGCATCTTTACCAATATCTACGGCCTCAAGGACAAGTCGCTCAAAGGCGCGATGAGCCGCGGCCATTGGGACGGCACCAAGGAGATCCTCGAAAAGGGCAGGGACTGGATCATCAACGAGATGAAGGCGTCCGGCCTTCGCGGACGTGGTGGTGCCGGCTTCCCGACCGGCCTCAAATGGTCCTTCATGCCGAAGGAGAGCGACGGCCGGCCGCATTATCTCGTGGTCAATGCCGACGAATCGGAGCCCGGCACCTGCAAGGACCGCGAAATCATGCGCCACGATCCGCATACGCTGATCGAAGGCTGCGTGATCGCCGGTTTCGCCATGGGTGCCCATACAGCCTATATCTATGTGCGCGGCGAATATATGCGTGAGCGTGAAGCGCTGCAGGCGGCGATCGACGAGTGCTATGATTTTGGCCTGCTCGGCAGGAACACCAAGCTCGGCTGGGATTTCGACATCTATGTCCATCACGGTGCCGGCGCATATATTTGCGGCGAAGAGACCGCGCTGCTCGAAAGCCTGGAAGGCAAGAAGGGGCAGCCGCGCCTGAAACCTCCGTTCCCGGCCAACATGGGCCTCTACGGCTGCCCGACGACGGTCAACAACGTCGAATCGATCGCTGTCGCGCCGACCATCCTGCGCCGCGGCGCCGGCTGGTTCTCCTCGATCGGCCGCCCGAACAATGTCGGAACCAAGCTCTTCATGATCTCGGGCCACGTGAACAAGCCCTGCACGGTCGAAGAGGCGATGGGCATACCGTTCCGCGAACTGATCGAAAAACATGCCGGCGGTATCCGCGGCGGCTGGGACAACCTGCTCGGCGTCATCCCAGGTGGTGCATCTTGCCCGGTCATCAGGGGCGAGGACATGGACGACGCGATCATGGACTTCGACGGCATGCGCGACAAGAAGTCGTCCTTCGGCACGGCCGCCGTCATCGTCATGGACAAGTCGACCGATATCATCAAGGCGATCGCCCGCCTTTCTGCCTTCTTCAAGCACGAAAGCTGCGGCCAGTGCACACCCTGCCGCGAAGGAACCGGCTGGATGTGGCGCGTCATGGAGCGCATGGTCAAGGGCAATGCGCAGAAGCGCGAGATCGACATGCTCTTCCAAGTGTCCAAACAGATCGAAGGCCACACCATCTGTGCGCTGGGCGATGCGGCCGCCTGGCCGGTCCAGGGCCTTATCCGCAACTTCCGCGCGGAGATCGAGGCACGCATCGATCAGTATACTTATAACGCCATGGATCATGGCGCAGTCATGGAAGCTGCGGAGTAAGAACGTGACGAAGACGGACAAGGATCAGGATCGGAAGGCGGCGGATCATCCGGCGCATGATCCTGCGCGCCTGTCTGATTTTTCCGAGGCGCTGAAGCTCAATCCGCTGTTTGCACAATCGGCCGCAGCAATGGCGGCCGCGACTGCGATCGGTTTCGGCCTTGCCAGCCAGATGGCGAGCGCCTTCTTCGGTACGCTGCAGGGCGCGATGGAAGCGGCCAATCGTCAGGCGACGCCACAGGAGCCTCCGCCGGCCGAAGCGTCGGCCCCGCAAAAAGCCTCCGCCGTCGCCGAGCCGACCGCTCCTGCCGTTACCGAATCTGCGCCGGCCGCCACCAGGCCGAAGGCAAAGCCGGTCCGCAAGGGGGCGGCGCCCGCCGCCGCGAAGAAGCCGGCTGTGAAGCCGGTTGCGGTGGAGCCCCCGGAAAAGCCCAAGGTTGCGGCGAAGGCACCGGCCAAGGCTGCGGCGAAACGCAAGCCGGCAGCGAAGGCGGTCGCCGTTTCCGGTGCCGACGATCTGAAGCGGATTTCCGGCATCGGGCCGAAGCTGGAAGGGGTTTTGAAGGGCATGGGTGTCACGAGCCTGGCGCAGATTGCTGCCTGGACGGATGCCGATATCGCCCGCTTCGACAAGGAATTGGGTTTCGAGGGACGCATCAGGCGGGACGATTGGGTCAGCCAGGCGAAAGCCCTGTTGAAATAAGAGATATGTCCCCGACCTTCGGGTCCGAGGGATGGAACTGAGGACGTAAGTGATACGATGGCAAAGCTGAAGGTAGACGGCAAGGAAATCGAGGTCCCGGATCATTTCACGCTGCTCCAGGCGTGCGAGGAAGCCGGCGCCGAGGTTCCGCGCTTTTGTTTCCACGAGCGTCTTTCGGTTGCGGGCAATTGCCGCATGTGCCTGATCGAGGTGAAGGGCGGCCCGCCGAAGCCGGCAGCCTCCTGCGCCATGGGCGTGCGCGACGTCCGCGGCGGCCCGAACGGCGAATTGCCGGAAGTCTTCACCAACACGCCGATGGTCAAGAAGGCCCGCGAAGGCGTGATGGAATTCCTGCTGATCAACCATCCGCTCGATTGCCCGATCTGCGACCAGGGCGGCGAATGCGATCTGCAGGACCAGGCCATGGCCTTCGGTATCGACAGCTCGCGCTATACGGAAAACAAGCGCGCCGTCGAGGACAAGTATATCGGCCCGCTCGTGAAGACGGTGATGAACCGCTGCATCCATTGCACGCGCTGCGTCCGCTTTACGACCGAAGTCGGCGGCATTTCGGAGCTCGGCCTTATCGGCCGCGGCGAGGATGCCGAGATCACCACTTATCTCGAACAGGCGATGACCTCTGAGCTGCAGGGCAATGTGATTGACCTTTGCCCGGTCGGTGCGCTCACCTCGCGGCCCTTCGCCTTCACGGCCCGCCCGTGGGAATTGAACAAGACGGAATCGATCGACGTGATGGACGCGGTCGGTTCGGCGATCCGTGTCGATACCCGCGGTCGTGAAGTCATGCGCATCATGCCGCGTGTCAACGAGCAGGTGAACGAGGAGTGGATCTCCGACAAGACCCGCTTCATCTGGGACGGTTTAAAGACGCAGCGTCTCGACCGGCCTTATGTCCGCAAGAACGGCCGTCTGGCGGCGGCCTCCTGGAGCGAAGCCTTCGGCGCGATCAAAGCCGCGGTGTCGGCAACCTCCGCCGACAAGATCGGCGCGATCGCCGGTGACCTGGCATCTGTCGAGGAAATGTATGCGCTGAAGGAGCTGATCCGCTCGCTCGGATCGGAAAACCTCGACTGTCGGCAGGACGGGACGGCGCTTGATCCGTCGCTCGGCCGTGCAAGCTACATCTTCAACCCCACGATCGAGGGTATCGAACAGGCCGGCGCGCTGCTTCTCATCGGTGCCAATCCGCGCCTCGAAGCGGCCGTGCTCAACGCCCGCATCCGCAAGCGCTTCCGCCGCGGCAACTTCCCGATCGGCGTGATCGGCGAGGTGAGTGAGCTGCGCTATGTCTACGATTATCTCGGCGCCGGTCCGGAAACGCTGCGTGATCTGGAAACGGGTGCCAACAGCTTCGTCGACAAGCTGCGCAATGCCAAGAACCCGATGATCATCGTAGGACAGGGGGCTTTGGCCCGCCCGGATGGCGCGGCGGTCCTCGCGGCTGCCGCACAGCTCGCTGGCTCTGTGGGCGCGCTGACGGAAGACTGGAACGGTTTTGCCGTGCTGCACACCGCGGCCGCTCGCGTCGGCGGTCTCGACCTCGGCTTCGTGCCGGGCGCCAAGGGCGCGAATGCGGCAAAGATGCTGGCCGGCATGGATGTCCTCTTCCTGCTCGGCGCCGATGAGCTCGACTTCTCGAAGAAGGGCGCCAGGTTCACCGTTTATATCGGCAGCCATGGTGATGCAGGCGCCCATAATGCCGACGTCATCCTTCCGGGTGCCGCCTATACGGAAAAGTCAGGCACCTGGGTCAACACTGAAGGCCGTGTGCAGATGGGCACTCGCGCCGGTTTCGCGCCGGGTGAGGCCCGCGAGGACTGGGCGATCCTGCGTGCGCTGTCCGACGTGCTCGGAAAGAAGCTGCCCTTCGACGCGCTTTCTGCACTGCGTGCGAAGCTCTATGAAGCCTATCCGCATTTCGCCGCTATCGACGAGATCGCGCCGGGTTCCGTGAACGAAATTGCCGCACTCGGCCAAAAAGAAGGTGAGATGTCGAAGTCGGGGTTTGCGTCTCCGATCAAAGACTTCTATTTGACGAACCCGATCGCCCGCGCTTCGGCGGTCATGGCCGAATGCTCGGCATTGGCTCGCAACAATTTCCAGGCTGCGGCGGAGTAATTTGAACATGGATCCGTTCTTTTCGATCTACGTCTGGCCGGCGATCGTCATGATCGGGCAGTCGCTTCTGCTGCTGGTCTGCCTGCTCGTCTTCATCGCTTTTATCCTGCTTGCCGACCGCAAGATCTGGGCGGCCGTGCAGCTTCGCCGCGGGCCTAACGTCGTCGGTCCTTTCGGCCTCTTCCAGTCCTTTGCCGATCTTCTGAAATTCGTCTTCAAGGAGCCGATCATTCCGGCCGGTGCCAACAAGGGCGTCTTCCTGCTTGCTCCGCTGGTCGCCGTGACCTTGGCGCTCGCCACCTGGGCGGTCATCCCGCTCGCGGACGGCTGGGTTATCGCCAACATCAACGTCGGCATCCTTTACGTCTTCGCGATCTCCTCGCTCGAAGTCTATGGGATCATCATGGGCGGCTGGGCATCGAACTCAAAATATCCGTTCCTTGGCGCGCTGCGTTCGGCCGCGCAGATGGTCTCGTACGAAGTCTCGATCGGCTTCGTCATCGTTACCGTGCTGCTCTGCGTCGGCTCGCTGAACCTCTCGGATATCGTCTATGCGCAGAAGGACGGCCTCGGCACGATGATCGGCCTGCCGGCCTCCTTCCTCGACTGGCACTGGCTGGCGCTTTTCCCGATGTTCATCGTCTTCTTCATCTCGGCGCTTGCCGAGACGAACCGCCCGCCCTTCGACCTTCCGGAAGCAGAATCGGAACTCGTCGCCGGCTTCATGGTGGAATACGGCTCGACCCCATACATGATGTTCATGCTCGGCGAATATGCGGCGATCGTGCTGATGTGCTCGCTGACGACCATCCTGTTTCTGGGTGGCTGGCTGCCGCCGGTCGATATCGCGATCCTCAACTGGGTGCCGGGCATTATCTGGTTCGTGCTGAAGGCAACGCTCGTCTTCTTCATGTTCGCCATGGTGAAGGCCTTTGTGCCGCGCTACCGTTACGACCAGCTTATGCGCCTCGGCTGGAAGGTTTTCCTGCCGCTGTCGCTCGCCATGGTCGTCATCACCGCATTCGTGCTGAAGCTGACGGGATGGGCATGAAGATGACCATCCAAGCTTTTGGCATCATTGGAGAATAAAGATGGCAGGTCTCGGACAAGCCGTGAATTCCCTGTTCCTGAAGGAGTTCGTCGGCGCCTTCTTCTTGTCGATGCGTTACTTCTTCAAGCAGAAGGCGACGATCAATTATCCGTTTGAAAAAGGGCCTGTCTCCCCGCGCTTCCGCGGCGAGCATGCGCTGCGCCGTTACCCGAACGGCGAAGAGCGCTGCATCGCCTGCAAGCTCTGCGAAGCGATCTGTCCTGCCCAGGCGATCACCATCGAGGCGGGTCCGCGCCGCAACGACGGCACCCGCCGCACGGTGCGTTACGACATTGACATGGTGAAGTGCATCTATTGCGGCTTCTGCCAGGAGGCCTGCCCGGTCGACGCGATCGTCGAGGGGCCGAACTTCGAATTCTCGACCGAAACGCGCGAAGAACTCTATTTCGACAAGGCGCGGCTTCTGGAAAACGGCGACCGCTGGGAGCGGGAGATCGCCCGCAATATCGCAATGGATGCGCCCTACCGTTAAGGCGGGCGCATTCGACCGGGACCGCCCCAACCAACGGGCAATGTGCCGGTGACATCTGGATGAAATGCCCGGCGCGTGTCATGCCGCCGGGTTTCGACGGGAAGGGGCCTCCGCCCTGCTTCCGGTGAGGGACGAAAAGGCACCACGATGGGTCTGCAGGCTATCTTCTTTTATCTCTTCGCGTTCGTCGCGGTGGCGTCGGCGTTCATGGTCATCTCGGCCAGGAACCCGGTTCACTCGGTGCTCTTCCTCATCCTGGTCTTCTTTAACGCGGCCGGCCTCTTTCTGCTGACCGGTGCCGAATTCCTGGCGATGATCCTGCTGGTCGTCTATATCGGCGCGGTTGCGGTCCTGTTCCTCTTCGTCGTCATGATGCTCGACATCGATTTTTCGGAACTGCGCTCCGGCGTGCTGCAATATGCGCCGATCGGCATCTTGATCGGGCTCATCGTGGCGGCAGAGCTGATCGTGGTCATCGGCGGCAGCGTGCTGACCCCGGATGCAGCCAAGGCGATCACCATGCCGATCCCGAACCCGGCCGAACGCACCAACACAGCGGCCCTCGGCGACGTGCTTTATACGAACTATGTCTACTTCTTCCAGATCGCCGGGCTGGTGCTTCTGGTCGCGATGATCGGCGCGATCGTGCTGACGCTGCGTCACCGCACCCACATCAAGCGGCAGAATATTTCGAAGCAGGTGGGCCGCACGCCCGCCACTGGCGTCGAGGTGGTCAAGGTCAAGTCGGGTCAGGGCGTCTGAGGCGGAAAAGGAATAGAAAAATGGAAATCGGACTTTCCCATTATCTCACGGTCAGCGCCATCCTCTTCATGCTTGGCGTCTTCGGCATCTTCCTGAACCGCAAGAACGTCATCATCATCTTGATGTCGGTCGAACTCATCCTGCTTTCGGTCAACCTCAATATGGTGGCCTTTTCCTCCTTCCTGAACGACATCGTCGGCCAGGTCTTCGCATTGTTCATCCTGACCGTCGCGGCCGCGGAGGCTGCGATCGGTCTTGCAATTCTCGTCGTCTTCTATCGCAACCGCGGTTCGATCGCCGTTGAAGACGTCAATATGATGAAGGGCTGATCAGGTTATGATCTACAAGGCAATCGTCTTCCTTCCCCTGATCGGCTTCCTGATCGCCGGCCTGTTCGGCCGCCAGATCGGTGCCAAGGCCTCCGAATACATCACCTCCGGCCTGATGCTCATCGCGGCCGCTCTGTCCTGGATCGTCTTCTTCAATGTGGCGCTCGCGCATGGCGAGGCGGGCGAGGTGATCAAGGTTCCGGTGATGCGCTGGATCCAGTCCGGCGGCATCGATGTCGAATGGGCCTTCCGTGTCGATACGCTGACGGCGGTCATGTTCGTGGTCGTCAACACGGTCTCGTCGCTCGTGCATGTCTATTCGATCGGCTACATGCATCATGATCCGCACCGGCCGCGCTTCTTTGCCTATCTCTCGCTCTTCACCTTCGCGATGCTGATGCTGATCACGTCGGACAACCTCGCCCAGATGTTCTTCGGCTGGGAAGGCGTAGGTCTGGCGTCCTACCTGCTCATCGGTTTCTGGTACAAGAAGCCGTCGGCTTCGGCTGCCGCGATGAAGGCATTCATCGTCAACCGCGTCGGCGACTTCGGCTTCGTGCTCGGCATTGCCGGCGTTTTCGTGCTTTTCGGCTCGATCAATCTCGAAACGATCTTCGCTGCGGCTGCCACCTACCTGCCGCCGGAAGGCTCGCCGGAGGCGACTGAGGTCATCGTCAACTTCTTCGGCATGCCGCTCGACAAAGCTGGTGCAATCACCGCCGTCTGCCTGCTGCTGTTCATGGGCGCCATGGGCAAGTCGGCGCAGTTCCTGCTGCACACCTGGCTGCCGGACGCCATGGAAGGCCCGACCCCGGTCTCGGCCCTCATCCATGCTGCCACGATGGTCACCGCCGGCGTCTTCCTGGTCGCCCGCATGTCGCCGCTTTTCGAACTGTCGCCCGATGCGCTCACTGTCGTGACGCTCATCGGCGCGATCACTGCCTTCTTTGCGGCGACCGTCGGCCTCGTCCAGAACGACATCAAGCGCGTGATTGCCTATTCCACCTGCTCGCAGCTCGGCTACATGTTCGTGGCGCTCGGGGTAGGGGCCTATGGCGCGGCGATCTTCCACCTTTTCACGCACGCCTTCTTCAAGGCGCTGCTCTTCCTCGGCGCAGGTTCGGTCATCCATGCCGTCGACGGCGAGCAGGACATGCGCTACATGGGCGGTCTGCGCACGCATATCCCGATCACCTTCTGGATGATGACGATCGGCACACTGGCGCTGACGGGTGTCGGCATCCCCGGCACCATGTTCGGTTTCGCCGGTTTCTTCTCCAAGGACGTGATCATCGAATCCGCCTATGCTTCCCATTCGGTGGTTTCCGGCTTCGCCTTTGCCCTTCTGGTGATCGCGGCACTCTTCACGAGCTTCTATTCGTGGCGTCTGGCCTTCCTGACCTTCTTCGGCAAGCCGCGCGCATCCGCCGACGTCATGCACCATGTGCATGAATCACCGAGCGTGATGCTGGTGCCGCTCTACGTGCTCGCCATCGGCGCGGTTCTCGCCGGCGTGCTTTTCGAAGGCTACTTCTTCGGCCACGAATATGCCGAGTTCTGGAAGGGCGCGATCTTCACGCTGCCGGAAAACGAGATATTGGAGGAGTTCCATCACGTGCCGACGCTGGTGAAGTGGAGCCCCTTCATCGCCATGGCAATCGGCTTCGTCACCGCCTGGTACTTCTACATCAAGTCGCCGTCGCTGCCGCGCCGCCTCGCCGAATCGCAGAAGGTCCTCTACGAGTTCCTGCTCAACAAGTGGTATTTCGACGAGATCTACGATTTCCTTTTCGTCCGTTCCGCGAAGGCGATTGGCCGGTTCCTGTGGCAGAAGGGTGATATCGGCGTCATCGATACCTACGGCCCGAACGGGATTGCCGCCCGCGTGGTCGACGTCACCAACCGGGTGGTCAAGCTGCAATCCGGTTACCTCTATCATTATGCGTTCGCGATGCTGATCGGCATTGCCGCCCTCGTCACCTGGATGATGCTCGGGAGCTCAATCTAATGACCGACTGGCCAATTCTCTCGACGGTCACCTTCCTGCCGCTGGTCGGCGTTCTTCTCCTGTTGCTGACGCGGGAGGACGGCCCCTACGGCCGCCGCAACATCCTGAACGTCTCGCTGTTCACGACGATCTTCACGTTTGTCGTCTCGCTCTTCATCTGGTTCAGCTTCGACAACTCGAATCCCGGTTTCCAGATGATCGAGAAGCATGCCTGGCTCGGCACCGGCATTTCCTATCATCTCGGCGTCGACGGCATTTCCATGCTCTTCGTCATCTTGACGACCTTCCTGATGCCGTTCTGCGTGCTCGCGAGCTGGGAGTCGGTCCAAAAGCGCCTCAAGGAATACATGATCGCCTTCCTGCTTCTGGAAGTGGTCATGGTCGGCGTCTTTGTCGCGCTCGATGTCGTGCTTTTCTACGTCTTCTTCGAAGCGACGCTCATCCCGATGTTCGTCATCATCGGTGTGTGGGGCGGCAAGGATCGCGTCTACGCATCCTACAAGTTCTTCCTTTATACGCTGCTGGGTTCGGTGCTGATGATGCTCGCCATCATTGCCATGTACTGGCAGGCCGGTACGACCGACATCACCGAGCTCCTGAAATACGGCTTTCCGGCCGGCATGCAGACCTGGCTCTGGCTCGCCTGTTTCGCAGCCTTCTCAGTCAAGATGCCGATGTGGCCGGTGCATACCTGGCTTCCGGACGCACACGTTCAGGCACCGACCGCGGGCTCGGTCATCCTGGCTGGCGTCATGCTGAAGCTCGGCGGTTACGGCTTCGTGCGCTTCTCGCTCGCCATGTTCCCGCTGGCGTCCGAATACTTTGCGCCCTTCGTCTTTACGCTGTCGGTGCTGGCGATCATCTACACTTCGCTGGTGGCGATGATGCAGGTCGATATCAAGAAGCTGATCGCCTATTCGTCGGTCGCCCACATGGGCTACGTCACCATGGGTATCTTCGCGGCGAATGTTCAGGGCCTGCAGGGTGCGCTCTTCCAGATGCTGTCGCACGGCATCGTCTCCGGCGCGCTCTTCCTTTGCGTCGGGGTGGTCTATGACCGGCTCCATACCCGCGAGATTGCGGCCTATGGCGGCCTCGTCAACAACATGCCGAAATATGCCGTCGCCTTCATGATCTTCACGATGGCGAATGTCGGCTTACCGGGCACGTCGGGCTTCATCGGCGAATTCCTGACGATCATCGGCGTCTTCCGGGTCAATACCTGGGTTGCGCTGTTTGCGGCGACCGGCGTCATCCTGTCGGCTTCCTATGCACTGTGGCTCTATCGCCGGGTGATCTTCGGGGCCCTGGAAAAGGAAAGCCTGAAGGCGCTCCTCGATCTTTCCGCCCGCGAAAAGCTCATCCTCTATCCGCTGATCGCGGTTACCATCTTCTACGGCTTCTATCCCGCGCCGATCTTCGATGCGACGAGAGCTTCCGTGGACCTGATGGTGAACAACTATTCCGCAGCCCTGCAGGCGGCGAAAGACCTTGCACTGAACGTGCACTGAGACGGGACACGACTGGACATGACCGCTGAAACACTCTCCCTAAGCCTGCAGCTCTCCATGCCGGAGATTATTCTGGCCGTGGGTGCGCTCGCTCTCCTGATGATCGGCGTTTTCTCCGGCGAGAAGTCCGCGCCGACGGTGACGGGACTTGCGGTGGCACTGCTTGCCGTTGCCGGCCTCTGGCTCATCTTCATGCCAGCCGATGGCGAAGCCTATGGCGGCGCGTTCAAGCTTGATCCGTTCGCGCGCTTCATGAAGGTCCTTGCCCTGATCGGTTCGCTCGTCGCGATGATCATGTCGGTGGGACACGCCCGCTCCGAACAACTCGACCGTTTCGAGTTTCCGGTTCTGCTTGTGCTCTCCACTCTCGGCATGCTGCTCTTGATCTCGGCGAACGACCTCATCGCGTTCTACCTCGCGCTGGAACTGATGTCGCTGGCCCTTTACGTGGTCGCCGCCATCAACCGTGACAGCCTGCGCTCGACGGAAGCCGGCCTGAAATATTTCGTGCTTGGCGCGCTTTCCTCCGGCATGATGCTCTATGGCATGTCGCTGGTCTACGGCTTTACCGGCAATACCGGCTTCGACCAGATCGCTGGTGTTCTCTCTTCCGAGACGCGGCACCTCGGCCTCGTCTTCGGCATGGTCTTTGTGCTCGCCGGTGCCTGCTTCAAGATCTCGGCCGTGCCGTTCCACATGTGGACGCCGGACGTTTATGAAGGTGCGCCGACCCCGGTCACGGCTTTCTTCGCTGCCGGCCCCAAGGTTGCGGCGATGGCGATCCTCGTGCGTATCGTCTCCGACGCCTTTCTGCCGATCGTCGCCGATTGGCGCCAGATTATCGTCTTCGTGTCGATCGCCTCTATGCTGCTCGGCTCGTTCGCGGCGATCGGCCAGCGCAACATCAAGCGGCTGATGGCCTATTCCTCGATCGGTCACATGGGTTATGCGCTTGTCGGCGTTGCCGCGGGCACCGAGTCCGGCGTTTCCGGCGTGACGCTCTACATGGCGATCTACATGGTCATGACGCTCGGCTGCTTCGCCTGCATCATGGCAATGCGCCGCAAGGAAGGCGACAGCGTCGAGAACGTCGACGATCTCGCCGGCCTGGCATCGACCAAGCCCTTCATGGCGGTGGTGTTGACGGCGCTGATGTTCTCGATGGCGGGCATTCCGCCGCTGGCCGGCTTCTTCGCCAAGTATTTTGTCTTCGTGGCGGCGATCGAAGCCAAGCTCTATGCGCTGGCAGTCATCGGCGTTTTGACCTCGGTGGTGGGCGCTTATTATTACCTGCGCATCGTCAAGCTGATGTGGTTCGATGAAGCCAAGGGCGAATTCGCCCGCATCTCCGGTGAACTGCGCCTGGTCTTCGGTCTCTCCGGCCTCTTCGTCACGGCCTATGTGCTGTTCGGCGGGCCGATCGGCAGTGCGGCGAACGCTGCCGCCAAGTCCTTCTTCTGAGGATGGCTCGCAGGACTGGACGCTTCTCGCTCGACGCGTTTCGCCATGAGGCACTGAGCGAGGTAGGGTCCACCAATAGCGAATGTCTCGCCCGCGCCCGCGCGGGCGATTCCGGTTTGTTATGGATCACGGCAAGACGCCAGACGGCCGGCCGGGGCCGACGCGGACGGGCATGGACTTCGGAGCCCGGCAATCTCTATGCTTCACTGCTGCTGATCGACCCGGCACCACCTGAGCGGCTTGCATCTCTGCCGCTTGCGGTCGCCGTCGCCGTCCATGCGACCGTGAAGGCCGTATTGCCGCCCGGCAGCGAAGCCCTCGAGGTCAAATGGCCGAACGACATCCTGATCGGCCGCAGGAAGACCTGTGGCATTCTTCTGGAAGGTGAAAGCCTGCCGGATGGCCGCCGCGCGGTGGTCATCGGCATAGGGATCAACATCCGCCACATGCCGGATAGCGCGCCCTATGGCGTCACACGCCTTGTCGATCATGGCGCCGGAATTTCACCGGAAGAGATTTTTGCGCATCTTTACAGAGAGATGGCAAGTATTCTTGAAGCGTGGGATGAGGGGGGCGGCATAACGATCATCTGCGAGCGCTGGCGGCAGATCGCCTGCGGCATCGGCGAAAAAATCACCGTCAACCTCTCCGACCGCTCGCTTGTTGGAACATTCGCAGGTATCGATGACAAGGGATTTTTGATGCTTGATACAGGCGCGGGCGGAGTTCTTCCGATCGCCGCCGGTGATGTATTTTTCGAGAGAACGGAATAAGAGAAGAAATGGCAAAACAGGAAGAACTGGTGTTTCTGCCGCTTGGCGGCGTGGGTGAGATCGGCATGAACCTCGCCCTCTACGGCTATGGAACGCCGCAGAAGCGCCAGTGGATCATGGTCGATTGCGGCGTCACCTTTCCAGGGCCGGACCTGCCGGGCGTCGATCTCGTTCTGCCGGACATCCGCTATCTCGCCGGCGAGCGCCATAACCTCAAGGCGATCATCATCACCCATGCGCACGAGGATCACTACGGCGCGCTGAACGATCTCTGGCCGGGCCTCAACGTGCCGGTCTATGCCTCGCCCTTTACGGCCGGCATGCTGGAGGCGAAACGCAATTACGAGGGGTCGCGGGCCGATATTCCGGTAACGATCTTCAAAGCAGGCGACCGCATCACGGTCGGCCCGTTCCAGATCGAAGGGGTTGGCGTCAACCACTCCATTCCCGAGCCCATGTCGCTTGTCATTCGCACGCCGCTCGGCAATGTGGTCCACACCGGCGACTGGAAGATCGATTATGCTCCCTCGCTTGGCCCGCTGACAGACGAGGTTCGCTTCCGTGCGCTTGGCGACGAAGGCGTTCTGGCTGTGATGTGCGATTCGACCAACGCCATGCGCGATGGCGTGTCTCCGTCGGAAGAAGAAGTTTCGGAAGGCCTGCGCAAGATCATCGAGGGAGCCGAGGGCAGGGTGGCGATCACCACCTTCTCCTCGAATGTCGGCCGCATCCGTTCGGTCGCCCAGGCCGCCGAAGCTGCCGGTCGCGAGGTGTTGCTGCTCGGCAGCTCTCTGAAGCGTGTCGTCGACGTCGCCCGCGATGTCGGCCTGATGGAGGGCTTGAAACCCTTCATCGCCGAGGACGAGTACGGCTATATCCCGCGCGACAAGATCGTCGTCATCCTGACCGGCAGCCAGGGCGAACCGCGCGCCGCACTTGCCAAGATCGCCCGCGACGAGATGCGTAACGTGGCGCTGGCATCCGGCGACACGGTGGTTTTCTCCTCGCGCACCATTCCCGGCAACGAAAAGGCGATCATCGAGATCAAGAACGGCTTGATCGAGCAAGGCATCAACGTGGTGACGGATTCGGATGCGCTGGTGCATGTCTCCGGTCATCCGCGCCGCAATGAGCTCCTGAAGATGTACGAATGGACCCGGCCGCAGATCCTCGTGCCGGTGCATGGCGAGGCAGCTCACCTGATGGCGCAGGCCGAGCTTGCGGCATCCGCCGGCATCAAAACGATCCCGCGTGTTCGGAACGGCGATATTCTGCGGCTTGCGCCGGGTCCCGCGGAGGTGGTCGACGAGGCGCCGCATGGCCGCATCTTCAAGGACGGCAAGCTGATTGGCGACTTCGACGAAATGGGAATTGGCGATCGCCGCAAGCTCTCCTATGTCGGACATGTCTCGGTCAATGTGCTGCTCGACAACCGCTACGATTTCCTGACCGATCCGGATGTCGTCGCCTTCGGCCTGCCGGAACTCGACGACGAAGGGGAGGCAATGGAGGATACGCTCTATGACGCGGTGCTCGGCGCGGTCGAGAGCATTCCGCGAGGCCGTCGCAAGGACCTCGATATGTTGCGGGAGGCGGTTCGCCGCGCGGTGCGCGCCGCTGCCAACGAGGCCTGGGGCAAGAAGCCGGTCGTGACGGTGTTCGTGACGAGGTTGTGAGGGGTGGGCGGATTGCCCCTCTCCTGAAAAATCGGCGCGGCACGGTTATCTCTCTCCTTGCGGGAGAGAAAGCGATTTCAAAATCTTAGCCGAAGGCTAAGTTTCAGAAATCGAAAGTGAGGGGCTCGCAACACCAAACTCGGAGGACACCACATGCTCGGACGCGTCAACCATATCGCCATCGCCGTGCCGGATCTGGCAGCGGCCACGACCACCTACCGCGATACGCTCGGTGCCCGCGTCTCGCAGGCCCAGGCGCTGCCGGAACATGGCGTGACGGTCGTCTTCGTCGAGCTTCCGAACACCAAGGTGGAACTGCTCGAACCGTTGGGGGCGGACTCCCCGATTGCCGCCTTTCTGGAGAAGAACCCGTCAGGCGGTATGCACCATATCTGCTACGAGGTGGAGGACATCATCGCAGCCCGGGATCGACTGAAAGCCGGCGGCGCCCGCGTGCTCGGCGACGGCAATCCCAAGACAGGCGCTCACGGCAAGCCGGTGTTGTTTCTACACCCCAAGGATTTCGACGGCACCTTGGTCGAGCTTGAACAGGTCTGATCTTGCGACGAACCGCAGCTGATTGTCCCCGGCTGGCTCTGCCTTCCTTTATCCTGAAGCCCGTTATAGTATTTATAAATCGCCTGTCATGAGTAAGGACGCCTCATGGACCAATTATCCCGCAGAAAATATGATACTTTACTGGAGAGTGGAATTTTTACTTATGATGTGGCGCTGGATCTGTTGTGGGGTGATGTCAAGGCGGCAAATATCATGGGTTTTGCAACGGAGGAAATGAATGACGGGATCAGGTTGTTGGAATATGTAAGCCTTGTTCATCCTGATGACCTTCCGGAATTTGCTGAGAAGAAGCACAAGTCGATACTCAATGCTTCGCCGTTCCAGAGTTCTCACAGGCTTCTTCGCAAGAACTCCGCTCCCGTTTGGGTGACTGTGCACAGTCGGCCCTGCCGCATTCAAAACGGCCTGCCAACGCTGATCGGCGGCATTATCGCATCGGGAAAGATTACAGTGGAATTGCCCCTTTAGGGAGCGAGGGCAGGTTACCTCCGGACTATCCGGTGCGGCATCGCGTCCCCGGGCCCCCCTTTGAGCTTTGCTGTCTTTCAGCCTATAACGCCGCTCTCTGAACTGAAACCGGAAATCAACTCATGTCCCTCCTGACGGTCGCCGCCATCTATTTCATTCTCTGGTGGACCGTGCTCTTCATTGTTCTGCCGCTCGGCTATCGCAGCCAGCAGGAGGAGGGCGAGGTGACGACCGGAACGGTCGAAAGCGCGCCGGCGAAATTCCGCGGCGGCCGCGTCATCCTGCTGACGACGGTGATTTCCGCCGTGCTCTATGCGGCCTATCATCTCGTCTCGGCATATTTCGGCTTCGGCGTTGCCGATATCCCGGTCATCGTGCCGAGTTTCGAATAGGACAGAAAAACACGCGAACCTGTCATCTTCCTGTCATGCTGACCGTGCAAAGGAGGCGCGGTCCGTCGAGGCCAAAACAGGCAGGGCTTCGAGAAAGCAAAAAAAAACAAGGCGGTTAAGCCTTGTTTTAGTTCCGCGTGATCCTTCACCGTTGCCGGGGCAGCGAACAAGCGCGCCTAAGATCTGATCCTCCCAAGACTTGACCGCGAAATGGCAAGAATTTGAACTCCTTGCCTCTTTTGTGAGCTGAACCTAGCTCAAAGGTTGGGCTTTGTCATCCGATTTTTTTGTATTTTTGACACAGTCGGGTAAAATTTTTCAGTTGACAAAAATGTCGCACGCTTGCCACGAAATCCCCACTTTTGGGCGATCTGCAGTGGCAGGCGCACAATCGCGAACATCCAGGCGATTCATGCGGGGGCGGGTTCCCTTGGGAACGCGGAACGGCTATGTACCCTCGCAATATTACTCCAGAAATGGCCGATTCCTGATCAGACAAGGGATAGGCTGGCAACCCTCGGAAATTTCGATGCGCCTCACCCGTTATTTCATGCCCATCCTGAAGGAAAATCCCAAGGAAGCGGAAATCGTCTCCCACCGGCTGATGCTGCGTGCGGGCATGATCCGCCAGCAGAGCCAAGGGATCTATTCCTGGCTGCCGCTGGGAAAACGTGTGCTCGACAAGGTCTGCGCGATTATCCGGGAGGAGCAGGACCGGGCAGGGGCGCTGGAAATCATGATGCCGACGATCCAGTCGTCTGACCTGTGGATCGAAAGCGGTCGCTACAATGACTACGGCGCCGAAATGTTGCGCATCAAGGACCGGCAAGACCGCGCCATGCTCTTCGGGCCGACCAACGAGGAGATGGTGACTGATATTTTCCGTTCCTACATCAAGTCCTACAAGAGCCTGCCGCTCAACCTCTACCACATCCAATGGAAGTTCCGCGACGAGATCCGCCCGCGCTTCGGCACCATGCGCTCGCGTGAGTTCCTGATGAAGGACGCCTATTCCTTCGACCTGACGAAGGAAGACGCGATCCACTCCTATAACCGCATGTTCGCCGCGTATCTGCGCACGTTCTCGCGCATGGGATTGCGGGCGATCCCGATGCGTGCCGATACCGGCCCCATTGGCGGCAACCACAGCCACGAATTCATCATCCTGGCCGATACCGGCGAGTCGGAAGTGTTCTCCCACAAGGATTTCGTGAACTTCGAAATCCCCGGCATCGACACCGATTTCAATGACGTCGACGCGCTGAAGGCGATCTTCGACAAGTGGACCTCGGTCTATGCCGCGACGTCCGAAATGCACGATGAGGCGGCCTTTAACGCCATTCCCGAAGCCGACCGCATGTCCGCCCGCGGCATCGAGGTTGGCCATATCTTCTATTTCGGCACGAAATATTCCGAGCCCATGGGGGCAAAGGTGCAGGGTCCGGATGGCAAGGAACACCTTATTCACGGCGGTTCCTACGGCATCGGCCCGACCCGCCTTGTTCCCGCCATCATCGAAGCATCGCATGACGAGAACGGAATCATCTGGCCGGCGTCCGTCGCGCCCTTCGACGTTGTGGTCATCAACATGAAGCCCGGCGACGAGGCCTGCGACCGCATCTGCGAGACGCTTTATGGCGGGCTCACGACCGTCGGTAAGGACGTGCTCTACGACGATACGGATGAGCGCGCCGGCACCAAGTTCGCGACCGCCGACCTGATCGGCGTGCCGGTTCAGGTGATCGTCGGACCCCGTTCCGCCGCAGGTGGCGAAGTCGAGGTCAAGGACCGCAAAACTGGTCAGCGCGAGACGCTGACCGTCGAAGCAGCGATGAACAGACTTGCCGGCCGATAAGCCAGCGGGTCCGGTGAACAACGATAAGGCGGGCTTGACCGTCAGGCATTGAGGAAACGGCATGGCGAGCGTCGCGGCGAATGGTGAGGCGGAAAAGGCGGAGCGTTCGCCCTCGGCTGGCCCTTTCTCGGCCTTTGAGCGCATGGTTGCCTGGCGTTACCTGCGTTCGCGCCGCCGCGAGGCCTTCATCTCCGTCATTGCCGGCTTTTCCTTCATCGGTATCATGCTGGGTGTCGCCACTCTCATCATCGTCATGGCGGTGATGAACGGTTTCCGCACCGAGCTCATCTCGCGCATCCTCGGCATCAACGGTCACATGATCGTCCAGCCGATCGACGGGCCGTTCACCGATTATGCCGAGCTCACCAAGAAATTCGCGGCTGTTCCCGGCGTCAGGATGGCGCTTCCGTTGGTGGAAGGCCAGACGCTGGCTTCCGGCCGCGGTGGTGCAGGTTCAGGCGCGCTTGTGCGCGGCGTTCGTCCGGAAGATCTCGAAAAGCTCACCGAGGTCGCCGGCAACGTCAAGTCCGGCGATCTGGTCGGTTTCGCTTCAGGGCAGGGCGTCCTGGTCGGCTCGCGGCTTGCGGCCCAGCTCGGCTTGAATGCCGGCGACCAGATCACGTTGATTTCGCCGGAAGGGGACGTGACACCCATGGGCGTCAATCCACGGGTGAAATCCTATCCGATCTCCGGCATTTTCGAGATCGGCATGTCGGAATATGACGCGACGATCATCTACATGCCGCTTGAAGAGTCGCAGCTCTATTTCAATGCCGATGGCCTCGTGCAGTCGATTGAGCTTTTCGTCGACAATCCCGACAATGTCGACGGTATCCGGCCATTGGTGGAGGCCGCGGCCGGCCGGCAGATATTCATCTCCGACTGGCGGCAGCGCAACCAGACCTTCTTTTCCGCGCTCCAGGTGGAACGCAACGTCATGTTCATGATCCTGACGCTGATCGTGCTGGTGGCCGCACTCAACATCATTTCCGGCCTCATCATGCTGGTGAAGGACAAGGGCAGCGATATTGCGATCCTGCGCACCATGGGAGCCGGCGCCGGCGCAATCATGCGCATCTTCTTCATGACCGGGGCCGCGATCGGCATCGTCGGAACGCTCGCCGGCGTCGTGCTCGGCGTCATCGTCTGCCTCAACATCGAATCGATCCGGCAGTTCTTCTCCTGGGTTTCCGGCACAGTCCTCTTCGATCCGGAACTCTATTTCCTCAGCCAGTTGCCGGCGGAGATGAGCTTCCGCGAGACGTTGTCGGTGGTCGTCATGGCGTTGGGGCTTTCCTTCCTCGCCACCATCTTCCCGGCATGGCGGGCCTCGAAGCTCGATCCTGTCCAAGCCCTCCGATACGAATAGGTCCCGATCCTTTATGGCACGCAAAACTGTCTTGCAGCTTTCGGGCGTCCAGCGTCACTACGGCCAGGGCGACACCACGCTTTCGATCCTGAAGGGCGCGGATTTCGAGCTGGTGCGCGGCGAAATGGTGGCGCTGGTCGCGCCGTCCGGTACGGGAAAGTCGACGCTGCTGCATCTTGCCGGCCTGCTTGAGCATCCGGATGACGGCGAGGTCTTCATCGGCGGGCGCCCCTGTAACGATTTGTCTGACGACGAGCGCACCGCGATTCGCCGCTCGGAGATCGGATTCGTCTACCAGTTCCACCATCTCCTGCCGGAATTCACGGCGATCGAGAACATCATGATGCCGCAACTGATCGCCGGCCTTTCGAAGGCAGAGGCGAAGGAACGGGCAGCCCAACTTCTCGACTACATGCGCATCGGCCCTCGGGCCGAGCATCGCCCGGCCGAATTGTCGGGCGGCGAACAGCAGCGCGTGGCGATCGCCCGCGCGGTCGCCAACGCGCCGCGCGTGCTTCTCGCAGACGAGCCGACCGGCAACCTCGACCCCAAGACGGCATCCTATGTCTTTGATGCGCTGGAGGCGCTGGTACGCCAGTCAGGCCTTGCGGCACTGATCGCCACCCACAACCACGAACTTGCCGGCCGCATGGACCGCCGCGTGACGATTGAGGGCGGCAAGGTCGTGGAGATGTGAGGCCGGTTAGGCGCCGGCGATTGGCGCCATATTCCCGTTACCCTGTGCCGGTCACAGAGATCCGGCAGCGCTGCGTCGGTCGCGCGTGTGTCGCACACAACCCCGTGGGGCATCGCGCAAAGACGTAAGACCATATCGCCGCAGAGGAACCGGAGTTGTGCGGAAAAACTTGGCTGAACGGGATACGTCACGTGTCATTTGTAAATTTCGATACGGGGCACTCGATGTGTCCCGACCGCTCCTGAAAACAACCGTGATCGCCAAGGGGGACTTCCCCTCGTTTCCCCTATGAAAATATGCTGGCAGACGGCTTATCGCCCCTTGCAGATGTCTTGCCCGATCTCGTTCTCCCATTGAGCGACCGGAACCGCGCCTGGCGTGCCGGCGATCGGCTGGCCGTTCACTTTGCCTTTGCCTGTCAGCAAGTTGACGTCGCATTCGATCGGGTCCGGCACGTCCTCTGAAAAGCTGAAGCCCGCCACCAGGAAATCCGAGTTCCGATAGGCAAGCGTGAGCCTGATCTCGTAATGCCGCTGCCCGGGCGTATCGTTTTTCGCCGTTACCAGAATTGATCCGTTCTGCAAGGCGGCGATTGCAACCGATTCTCCCGCATAGATAAACGAGCCGGGCACTTTGTTCGCGGCAGCTGCCTTGAGCGTCATCCGTCCTTCGTAGGGTTCGGCGAGATAGATGTAGATGCCATTGCCGTCCGCGCCGTGTTTCGGTGGCGGACGCACGATCATGGCGAGATCGCTGTCGCCATCCCGGTCAAAATCTCCCGTCGCGACGGCGGCGATTCGGCTGGGATCGATCACCTTTTCGGCCATCGCCGGGCTGGCAAGGAGATAGGCGACAAGAATTGCAAGTTTTCTCATGTGGAAGGTTCCTGCGTCTGTTGTGCTAATCCTAGCCCACCAAAACCTCTTGGAAAAAGGCTTTTCTCCAATTTTAACCATAATCCCGAAACCGGATTTCTCCTTTTGTTCTTCTGTTGACTTTTGTACAAAAAGAGAACAAATTGAAAACATAACGAACACGGGAGACGACGATGACTGACATTCTTCGTGACATTGCCGCATTCGCTTCCATCGCCACCTTCGTGGCAAGCCTGTCCATGCTCGTCATGGCCATGTGAGGGAAGTCTCGCTTAAGGCCTCGTCATCCGAAAGACGTTGAGCGAGGAAATCTGAACTGGACTCTCGGCAAGCCGCACCGGAAAATAGCCCGATTCATGAAGTGGGTAAGGCGCGGACATGGCAGATACGGCGAACGTAAAATCGGGATCGGAATCGTTGGGCGATAGCCCGCAATTCGTTCACCTTCGCGTTCACTCCGCCTATTCGCTTCTTGAAGGGGCACTGCCGCTCAAGAAGATACTTTCCAAGGCGGTTGCGGATCATCAGCCCGCGATCGCGATCACCGACACGAACAATCTCTTCGTTGCGCTGGAATTTGCCCAGAAGGCGATCGATGAAGGGCTGCAGCCGATCATTGGCTGTCAGCTTTCGATCGATATGGAAGACCAGTCGGAAGAGCGACGCGCCGGCCATCAGCAGCTTGCCAAGCTGCCGGCGATTGTCGTGCTTGCGGCGACGGCTGCGGGCTACGAAAGGCTGGTCGACCTTATCAGCCGCGCCTATCTGAGCGGCGAGGGACACGGCGCCGTGCATATCTGCAGTTCCTGGCTGGAGGAGGGCGGCACCGAAGGGTTGATCGCGCTTACCGGAGCTTCGGGCGGGCCGGTCGACATGGCCTTGAAGGATGGGAATGCGGTGCTTGCCGAGGCGCGGCTGCTGAAGCTGAGGGAAATCTTTAGCGACCGGATTTATGTCGAACTGCAGCGCCACGGTTCATTTGACCGGCGGCATGAGCAGAAGATGGTGACTCTTGCCTATGACCATGACCTGCCGCTGGTCGCAACGAACGAGGCTTTCTTCCCGTCGAAGGCGGATTACGACGCCCATGACGCGCTGATGGCGGTCGCCCATAATGCGATCGTTTCGGATGATAACCGCTTCCGTCTGACGCCTGATCATTATCTGAAAAGCCGGGCTGAAATGGCAGCCCTGTTTGCCGACCTGCCGGAAGCGCTGGAGAACACGGTCGAGGTCGCCCGACGATGCTCCTTCATCCTGAAGACGCGAAAGCCGATCCTGCCGCGCTTTACCGGGGCGACGGCAGATCCGGAAGAGGCCGAACGGGCCGAGGCGGCGGAACTGCGCCGTCAGGCGAACGAGGGGCTGGAGAACCGCATTGCAACGCTTGGAATGACGAGCGGCTATACGGAACAGGACTACCGCGAGCGTCTGGACTTCGAGCTTGGCGTTATCGAGCGCATGAAGTTCCCGGGTTACTTCCTGATCGTGTCGGACTTCATCAAATGGGCAAAGCAGCACAATATTCCAGTCGGCCCGGGCCGCGGTTCGGGTGCCGGTTCGTTGGTGGCATACGCGCTGACGATCACCGATGTTGACCCGTTGCGCTTCTCGCTGCTTTTCGAGCGCTTCCTCAATCCGGAACGCGTCTCGATGCCCGACTTCGACATCGATTTCTGCCAGGACCGCCGTGAAGAGGTGATCCGCTACGTGCAAGCCAAATACGGCCGCGAGCAGGTGGCGCAGATCATCACCTTCGGTTCGCTGCAGGCGCGCGCCGCGCTGCGCGACGTCGGTCGTGTGCTGGAAATGCCCTACGGCCAGGTCGACAAGATCTGCAAACTCGTGCCGAACAACCCGGCCAACCCGACGCCGCTGTCGAAGGCGATCGAGGAAGAGCCGAAGCTGCAGGAAGAGGCGGACAAGGAGCCCGTCGTCCAGCGCCTTCTCGACATCGCCCAGAAGATCGAGGGCCTTTACCGCCACGCCTCGACCCATGCCGCTGGCATAGTGATCGGCGATCGGCCGCTCTCGAAGCTCGTGCCGATGTATCGAGACCCGCGTTCGGACATGCCGGTTACCCAGTTCAACATGAAATGGGTGGAGCAGGCGGGCCTGGTGAAGTTCGACTTCCTCGGTTTGAAGACACTGACGGTGCTGAAGACTGCCGTCGATTTTTGCAGGAAGCGCGATATCGAAATCGATCTCGCCAAGATACCGCTGGACGACCAGAAGACTTATGAGATGCTTTCCCGCGGCGAAACGGTCGGCGTGTTCCAGGTGGAAAGTGCCGGCATGCGCAAGGCGCTGATCGGCATGCGGCCGGACTGCATCGAGGACATCATCGCGCTGGTCGCGCTCTACCGCCCCGGTCCGATGGAGAATATCCCAACCTATAATGCCCGCAAGCACGGCGAGGAGGAGATCGAATCGATCCACCCGATGATCGATTATCTGCTCAAGGAGACCCAAGGGGTCATCGTCTACCAGGAACAGGTCATGCAGATCGCCCAGGTGCTCTCAGGCTATTCGCTCGGCGAGGCCGACCTTTTGCGTCGTGCCATGGGCAAGAAAATCAAAGCCGAGATGGACCAGCAGCGCGAGCGCTTTGTCGACGGCGCGGTGAAGAACGGCGTCTCCAAGGCGCAGGCCGACAACATCTTCGAACTGCTTGCAAAGTTCGCGAACTACGGCTTCAACAAGTCGCACGCGGCGGCCTACGCGATCGTCTCCTACCAGACCGCCTATATGAAGGCGCATTACCCGGTCGAGTTCCTCGCCGCGTCGATGACCTACGATATGGCGAACACCGAGAAGCTCAACGACTTCCGGCAGGACGCCGGGCGCCTCGGCATTGCCGTCATTCCACCGTCCGTCCAGACCTCCTACAGGCATTTCGAGACGGGCGAGAACAAGATCTTTTATGCGCTGGCCGCCATTAAGGGTGTTGGCGACTCGGCCGTGGAACATATCACGGCCGTGCGCGGCGACCGGCCATTCAGGAGCATCGAGGATTTCTGCCTCAGGATCGATCCGAAGCAGATCAACCGGCGCGTCATGGAAAGCCTGATCTCGGCGGGCGCCTTCGATTGCTTCGGCATCGATCGTGCCGAATTGATCGGCGGGCTTGACCGCATCATCGGTTATGCGCAGCGCGCCCAGGAGGAGAAAGTCAGCGGCCAGTCGGATTTCTTCGGCTCGTCGGCGAGCTCTGGCCCCGAAAAGCTCGTTCTGCCGCCTTTCGATCCGTGGACGCCGTCGGAAAAGCTGATGCGCGAGTACCAAGTTCTCGGCTTCTATCTCTCTGCTCATCCTCTCGATTCTTATGCAAATATTCTTGCCAAGATGCGGGTGCAGACCTTTGCGGAATTCTCCGTCTCGGTGAAGGGAGGGGCAAGTTTCGGAAAGCTCGCGGGCACCGTGACGAGCCGCCAGGAGCGCAAGACCCGCACCGGCAACAAGATGGGCATCGTGGCGTTTTCGGATTCTTCCGGCCAGTTCGAGGCCGTCCTGTTCTCGGAAGGACTTGCGCAATACCGCGATCTCCTTGAACCCGGCAAATCGCTGCTTATTACCGTGCAGGCGGAGGAGCGGCCGGAAGGCATCGGGCTTCGCATCCAGACGGCCCAGTCGCTGGAGGAGAAATCCGTGCAGATGCAGAAGGCGTTGCGCGTCTATGTTCGAGATTCAGGGCCTTTGAGGATGGTAGCCCGGCATCTGAATGCCCGAGGCGACGGACTGGTCTCTTTCGTCGTCATCAAGGATGATGGCAAACGCGAGATCGAGGTGGAACTGACAGAGAAATATCGCATCTCGCCGGAAATCGCCGCAGCATTGCGCGCGGCGCCGGGCGTCCTCGACGTGGAACTGGTATAGAGCCGGCTCGGCGGTTTCGATCGCGCGCCGTACCTTTAATAGAGACCGATCGAACGATATTGCGCTCTTGCTTGCGATTGGCGAACGGGCCGAGGCTTGGTCACGGAATTTTTGGCTTGGCTAATCGTGGGTTGAGAGTGCGTGATGGTTACAAAATCGGTGCCTTTGCCGGTTTCCGGTCCAAGGCCCTGGTCGTTGATCGTCACCGACGTGCCATCGGTCATCAGCGTCTCGATCCGGTCGCGGATATCGGCCGGGATTTCGATGCGGTCGAACGCGCGGGCGGTGGCATCCGGGGCATTGGGGTCATCGGCGACTGCGATGCCGAGCCGCTTCATCGTTGCATCGCTCAGCTGGTTCGGCAGAGTTATCCCAAGCCACTCGGCAGTCTCGGCGCTGTGCTCGACTTTGTCGACAGTGAAGAAATGCGTGCCGAGAGCAATTTGCGGGTCCTTGATGCCGACCGGCGCCTCGAACAGCGATTCGAAATTCTGCCGCACCATGATCTGGCCGGCCGGCGGCTGCGGCTTGCCGGCAGTCTCATAGAGCGCATTCAGGAATTCCGGCGTCATCAGCGGCCCTTTGAGGGAAAGGTTCTTCCAGCGCTTGAAGCCGGCAATGGCGCTGCGGGTCAGGGGGCCGGCGAAGCCGTCGGCGCCGCCGGTCTCGAAGCCGAGATCCTGCAGGATCACCTGCACATCCATCAGCATTTCGCGCTCGCTGCGACGGGTGATGAGGATACGCAACGGTGCTGCATCTTCGTCTGCGGCCGCCGCGCTCCGCGCATCCGTCACAATGGCCGGACGAGCGAGCGAAGGATTGTCCGGAACGACATTCATTGCCACCTCGACCGGTTTGGAATCCCCTCGGATCGAGGAGGTCCTGAGCTCGACATCCGGAAAGAGCGGCCCGGCTGGCAGGGGTTTGCGCGGCATGAAGAGATTCGTGCTCTCGATCCGTTCCGGCGCGATCTGTGCATCTATGATGATCACATGGGCGCCGCGCTCGGTCATCTGGTAGAGCGATTTCGCGAATGCGCCCGGCATACGCACGCAGCCGTGCGAGGCTGGATAGTTCGGCACGCTGCTGGATTCGTGAAGCGCAATCCCTGACCAGGTCAGCCGCTGCATCCAGGGCATGGGTGCGTTCGAATAGATGTTCGATTCGTGATATTTGCGCTTCTCGAGGATCGAGAAGATGCCGCTCGGCGTCGAGTGTCCCGCCTTGCCGGTGGAAACATTCGAGGTCGCAACGACCGTGTCGCCATCATAGACCGTGAGGGATTGCTTATCCTTGGAAACGATGATCTGCAGCGTGCGGGCGCCTTCCGCGAAGGCTGCATGCGACAGCATGGTCGCAGATAGAAAACCAAACCCGAACATCAGGTGACGCAACATAACCGACCCCATACGCAATACATGACCCGTATATTAGCGCATGAGGTTAAAGAAGGTTTTCGGCGGCGGGGATAATCTTAAGATCATGGTTAAGAACGGATCACCTTTCATGGATCGCGCCGGCGATCCCCGAACGTGTAGCCGGTTTCGACCGCCGCCTTGCCGAACTTGTCGCGCAGCTTGTCCATCGCCGCCTCGGCCGCGGCGCGGCGCCCGGCCTGCGTGTCGACGAGGTCCGGCGGATCGGCGAGCGCCGGATCGGTGAGGTCGGTGAGGCCTATGCCGATCAAGCGGAATTTCGTGCCGTCGGTCTCGTGCTCCATCAGCGCAAGTCCGGTTCGGAAGATGCGGTCGGCAAGCTGGGTCGGATCTTCGAGCCGCCTGTTGCGGGTACGGCTTTTGAAGTCGGCGGTCTTCATCTTGAGCACCACGGTCCTGCCGGCAATGCCGTGCTTCTTCAGCCGCGCGGATACTTTTTCCGAGAGCCGGCGCAGGATCGGCACGAGGTCGTCATGGCGCGAGATATCGTCGAAGAACGTGGTTTCGGCCGAAACGCTCTTGGCCGCCTCGTTCGGATGCACCTCGCGATCGTCGATGCCGCGCGAAAGCCGGTAGAGCCGCTGGCCCATCGTGCCGTAGCGGCGCATCAGATCGCCTTCCTCCATGGTCTGGAGCTGGCCGATGGTGCGGATGCCGTCCGCTTCCAGCGTCGCGTTGAAGGCCTTCCCGACGCCCCAGATCGTGGTGACGGGGCGGGCGGCCAGAAATTCCAGCGCCTCCTCCCGGCCGATCACCGAGAACCCCCGCGGTTTCTGGAGATCGGAGGCGACCTTCGCGAGGAATTTGCAGTAGGACAGCCCGATGGAGATGGTGATACCGAGTTCACTCTGCACACGGGTGGCCAGTTTGGCGAGGATGCGCGCAGGCCGATCGTGATGCAGGCGTTCGGTGCCAGCGAGTTCGACAAAGGCCTCGTCGATGGAAAGTGGCTGCACGAGCGGTGTCAGGTCCATCATCATCTGCCGCACCTGACGACCGACCGACACATATTTCTCCATGTTCGGCCGGATGACGACGGCATCGGGACAAAGCTCCAGCGCCTTGAACATCGGCATGGCCGATCGTACGCCGTTGATGCGAGCGATATAGCAGGCGGTAGAGACGACACCGCGTTTGCCCCCGCCGATGATGACCGGCTTGTCTGCGAGTTCCGGGGCGTCGCGCTTCTCAATCGTCGCATAGAAGGCGTCGCAATCGATATGCGCCAGCGTGAGATCGTAGAGTTCCCTGTGATAGACGAGGCGGGGACTGCCGCAGGCGCGGCAGCGGCGCACCTCTGCCTTCTGCTCAGCAAGGCAGTCGCGACAGAAGCCGGGTGTCTTGTCAGGCGCGGGCGTCATGATGAGAACAAAGGTTGAACGCCGCGACGATAAGCCCTAAGCTTGCGACTCTCAAGAGAGAAGCGAGCCGGCATGGAAGTCTTCGCAGCCTATCCACTGACACCTGAGCGATGGGATGATTTTGAAACGCTGTTTGGACCGAGCGGCGCCTGTTACGGCTGCTGGTGCACCTATTTCCGGATGCCCGCGGCGGAACGGAAAGTGCTGGACGGCGCGGCCAAGAAGGAATTCATTCGCAACCGCATCGAGACAGGCCCGCCGCCCGGTGTGCTCGGATATGTGGAAGGCCAGCCGATGGCCTGGGTGCAGGTGGGGCCGCGCGCCGATGTTCCGCAATGGAATTCGCCCCGTACGGTATCTCGACCGTTGGACCCTGCGGATGCCGGGGACCCGTTGGTCTGGGCGGTAAGCTGTTTCTTCATCGGCAGTCGCCATCGTAGAAAGGGCAACAGCCACCGGATTTTGGATGCGGCGATCCGATTTGCGAGAGAAAGCGGGGCCAGAAGCATCGAAGCCTGTCCCATGGAGCAGGCAAAGACGTCGAAATCGCTTGGTCTCTATGTCGGCTCGATGAGAGTCTTCGAGGCGGCCGGGTTTAGGGAGGTGGCACGCCGCAAGGAGGGGCGGCCGTTGATGCGGCTCGAATTCTAGCTTAGGCAGCGCCGGAACGGATATGAGCCCGGATGAGTTGTGCGGCATGTGGCCAGTCTGTCGCCCGTACGATGTTTCCAGCAGGCTTCGGAGCAAGGACATGCAGCGGCGAGTCCGGCATCATGTGAAGGAGGAGGCATTGTGCGAGATGATCCCGCACCGAATGAAGGTTATGCGCCATGTCGTCGATGAAGATCGAAGGCAAGGGGCGTTCCGCATGCAGTCTTTGCACGATCGGTCCCTTGGGCTCTTCGCTGGCAATCAGCGGAAAGGCGAGCCCGAGACGGTCGAGAAGCCGGCGACGATGTTCCTGGTAAAGCGGCGGCATCGCGGTGAGGAAGACGACGTCGACGTCACGGCCGAGCGTTTCGAGCGTCTGGACGACGAGATCGAAGGGGAACTGCCAGCTTTCCTGTGCCTCGAAGAAGGCTTCGACCAGCCGGCGGACATCGCCCTGTTCGAGGGCAATCCGGGTCTGGGTGGAGATGATATTGCCGGTAAGCCGGAAGGAGCGCGGCAAAAGTTCATGGCCTTCGCCCCGCAGGAAATCCTGAAAGGGAGCCACGAAATGCAGCACGACATCGTCGACATCGCAGACGATGAGTGGGCGATCGCGAAGGCGTACATGGGAAAGATCGGTGCGGAGGTCGAAAATCTCGGTCATCTCAATATTCGCCGGAATCAGGTCCTGGGCCGGAATAGTGGCGCCAGGCGGCAGCCACGGTTTCCGGTTTTGTGCCCGTTGCTTCGCAAAAGGCAAGCAGCGTCGGCTCATGGCCCATCAGGAAATCGATCATGCCGGCCAGAAAGCCTGGATCGTTTGCAGCACCCCGCAATTGGTTCGGCTGCAGGCCGGAAAGCGCCAGGAACCGGCCAAGCATCTCCGGCTCGTTGGCAAGCCAGCCGAGAATGGCGGTCGCCGTTTCCTCGGCATCGGCCGAATTGCTTCGGCTATATTCGGTTTCGCGCCGCATCATCTGCCAAGTTACCTTTTTCTCAACCAAATGGCCTTACCGTGCCTGAATGGGGCTCTGTGGAATCGACCGTTCCGGGAGCTTATATACTGAAGGCACGCTTGCAAGACAGGAACGGATCGCCATGCCCAAACGGGTCATGATTGTCGAGGACAATGAGCTTAACATGAAGCTCTTCCGCGACCTGATCGAAGCATCGGGATATGACACGATCCAGACCCGCAACGGAATGGAAGCGCTCGATCTTGCCCGCAAGCATCGTCCTGATCTCATTCTCATGGACATCCAGCTTCCGGAAGTGTCCGGTCTCGAAGTCACGAAGTGGCTGAAGGAAGACGACGAGCTTCACGTAATTCCCGTCATCGCCGTGACCGCCTTTGCCATGAAGGGCGACGAGGAACGCATCCGCCAGGGCGGCTGCGAAGCCTATGTCTCCAAGCCCATCTCGGTGCCAAAATTCATCGAAACCATCAAGACTTATCTGGGCGACGCATGAGATCGGGACGGGCGTCATGACCGCGCGCATTTTGGTAGTCGACGATATTCCGGCAAACGTGAAGCTTCTCGAAGCCCGACTTCTCGCGGAGTATTTTGACGTGCTGACGGCAGATGATGGCTACAAGGCGCTTGCGATTTGCGACAGTACCCACGTTGACCTGATCCTGCTCGATATCATGATGCCAGGCCTGGATGGCTTCGAGGTCTGCGAGCGGCTGAAAGCCAATCCGCGCACCGCCCATATTCCGGTCGTCATGGTGACCGCGCTTGATCAGCCGTCTGACCGTGTGCGCGGCCTGAAGGCCGGTGCCGACGATTTCCTGACCAAGCCGGTCAACGACCTGCAGCTCATCTCGCGGGTGAAAAGCCTGGTGCGGTTGAAGACGCTGAGCGACGAATTGCGCATTCGGGCCGACACTGCACATAATCTTGCGCTCGAGGACATCCTGAAGGGCACGGACGGTCGCGACGAACCGGCCCAGGTATTGCTTGTCGATGGCCGCGCGAGTTCCCAGGAGCGCATCATCAAGGCACTGAAGCCGGTGGCGGACGTGATCGCCATGTCGGATCCGCAGGCAGCACTTTTCGAGGCGGCGGAAAATCCGATCGATCTCGTGATCGTCAACGCCAATTTCGACGAATACGACCCCTTGCGTCTCTGCTCACAGCTTCGTTCTATTGAGCGCACCCGTTTCCTGCCGCTGCTTCTGGTGACGGACCTGGGCGCCGACGATGTCGTCGTCCGCGCGCTCGATCTCGGCGTCAATGACTACATCGTCCGGCCGATCGATCCGAACGAACTTCTTGCCCGCGTGCTCACGCAGATCAAGCGCAAGCGCTACAATGACCGTCTGCGCATGAGCGTCCGTCAGACGATCGAGCTTGCCGTGACCGACGGGCTGACTGGCCTCAACAATCGCCGTTATCTCGACAATCATCTGAAAGTGCTGTTCAACCGGGCAGCCGCGCGGTCCCGCCTGTTGTCCGTTTGCATCACCGACATCGACCGCTTCAAATCGGTCAACGATACCTACGGACACGATGCGGGCGACGAAGTGCTGAAGGAATTCGCCGCGCGTATCCGCTCGACGGTGAGGGGAGCCGATCTTGCCTGCCGCTACGGCGGCGAAGAATTCGTGGTCGTCATGCCCGATACGGACGCGGTTGCGGCGGCCGCAATTGCCGAGCGTCTTCGCGGCATCATCGAAAGCCAGCCCTTTGCCCTGAAGGCGGCCGGCGCCACGCTCAATATAACGGCCTCGCTTGGGATTGCCTGCAACACTTACGGCGCGGAGACCCCGGAGCAGCTCCTGAAGCAGGCCGACCGCGCACTCTACGAAGCCAAGTCGGGCGGCCGTAACAGAGTGGTCGCGGCTGCTGCGTAAGAGCTGTATAAGAGAATTGTCTTGCGGACGGTAATGCAGCCATGCGCGCGAGTTGGGCGCTGTGGAAAAAGCCATTTGATCTATCAATTTTTATAGGCCAGACCAATTTTTTGCGGGTCGGAATTGGTGTAAGAATTTTTATGAATAGTAGTCGGGAAATCCAGCTGCAGTGCAGCATCCGGGTGGCTGCGGATGTATCCAAGGTGTCTTCAGATCAGTTGCACGAGAATAGATAAGCCAATTGGCTCTCAGGTTTTGTCGGTCTTGGAGGGATAGACAGCGCCTGTTCAAGATATTCTTAGGCACTGTCGGCCAATTTCTAAGATTCCAGAACCATCGGGAAACAAGATATCATGGATATGTTTTTTGATGAATATTCGAAAGCACTCAGCAGCGTGTTCTTTCGGCGCCGATTTTAACCAACAACCAAAACAGATCAAATTCCGAATTAAGAATCTGTTGATTTTCTTCCCATTTTGCGCAATTTTGACCGCAATAAAGAAAGAACTCCCGAAGGGGAGATCAATACCCCATGATGCTCAGGTCCGCCGCATCTCCTGGGTCGTGGGGTCGGTCGACCGGCAGGCATGCCAAAGCGGTTCCTCGTGCCGTGATTGCAGGCTGGTCGACCCCCGTTTGAAGGCGCCGCTCCAAGGCCATGGAGCGGCGCCTTTCCGTTTCCGGGCAGCCTGCCACATCCTGAGCACAGTTTTCGGAAAAAAGACAAAAAGAAAAGGCGCCTGGGCCTGTCGGCCAGCGCCTTCCGACAACCATACGATCAAGCTTACTTGATCTTGGTTTCCTTGAATTCGACGTGCTTCTTGGCAACCGGATCGTACTTGGTTTTCGTCATCTTGTCCGTCATCGTACGGCTGTTCTTCGTCGTGACGTAGAAGAAACCGGTGTCAGCCGTCGACAGCAGCTTGATCTTGATGGTCGTAGCTTTCGCCATGGTGGTTCTGCCTCTGAGAAAAATGAAGCCGTGGACGCGGGTAAGCTCCACGGCAAAATCTGGCGCGAAATTACAAATCGCGCCCGAAAAGTCAACTCCGTTTTGACCGGAAAAGTATCCGGCAGGCGGAAACAGCGACATAGAAGCCGAAGAATCCCGCAAGCGCCCAGGCAAAACCGTCATTGCCGGCGACATCGATGGCCGCCCCGATCCCCTGTGGACCTGCCACCGTACCGACGGCATAACAGAAGATGAAGGCAGCATTGGCGGCGGCGAGATCCGGCCCGCTGAGACGCGCTCCCAGATGCGCAAGTCCTACCGTATAGAGGCCGGACACGCAGCCGCCCCAGAAGAACAGGACGACCGCCATCATCAGCCAGTTCTGGATGAGGAAGGGCAGTGCGAGCGAACCGATGACGCCGAGGACCGCCATGGCAGTCAGCAGAGGGCGCCGGTCCTTGAGTTTGTCGGAGAAAAGGCCGAGCGGGATCTGGAAGGCCATGTTGCCGATACCCATTACGGTCAATAGCACGGCCGTCTGGGGCTCGGTGAGAGATTCGCGAAGCGCATAGATCGGAAAGAGTGACAGGCCACCTGCCGAGACCGCACCGAAGGCGAAGACTGCCGCGGTCGCCGTTGGCACCAGGAAGATATAGTGAAAGAAATGCCGATCCGGCTTCGTATCCAGCACGGGACTTTCATGCCGGGCAATGAAGATCGGGATAACGGCGAGCAGAATGACGCCTGCGCCAACCAGGAAAGGCAGGACACCGTCGCTGCCCAGCGCAGAGAAGAGCAGCGGGCCGATCGCGAAGCCGATCGCCAGCACGGTCGCATAGATGCCGAGCACAAGGCCGCGGCGGCGCGGCGGAGCCGCTTCGTTGATCCAGAATTCCGACAGGATGAAGAGCGTCGTCGTCGCGCCATGGAAGGTGAAGCGGAGCGGAAACCACATCCAGAAGTCATCTGCATAATAGAAGCCGATAGCGCTCAAAGCCGCGATCAGCACGGCCAGCATCATGGTCTTTGCGACGCCGTGGTCATGCGCCAGCTTGGTGGTGACGGGAGCGGCGAACATGGAGGCGATGCCGGCCATGGCCGCGTTCAGTCCGATCAAGGTCGACGGTATGCCACGTTTTTCAAGGATGATGCTGAGGAGAGGCAAACCGAGGCCGATGGCGATGCCGACCGCGCTGATGGCGGAAATGGCGGCCATCAGCGACGGCCAGTGTATTTCCTCGACATGGCCGTTGGCGTCAGTCGTCGGCTGAGGCATTCATTATTCCTTACAGTCGGCTGCGGACGAATCGTCCGTGACGCATGAAGTAGAAGGAGACCGGACTGCCAAACGGTAAAGATGGATCGGTAGCCATCAGGTTTCGCACATCCTCCAATACCGCCTGCGTGATGCGCGGGAGTTTCAGACCGTAAAGCTCTGCAATGTCAAGCCAGCGCACATCCTGAAGTTCGCTGGAATCCTTGAGATGCCTCATGTCGAACAGGGTCTCGTCCGAAAAGGCGAGGAAGAAGCGGGTGTCGTAGCGTCGCACGTTGCCGGGCGGCGTGATCGCACGGGCGACATAGCGCAGCCGCGAAAGATCCGCAGCCGCAACCCCTGCGAGACCGGTTTCCTCATGGAGTTCCCGCAAGGCCGCCAGCGCCAGCGCCCGCGCTCGCCTTGATGTCATGCGGGCTGAGGTGCCGGCAAGCAGCTTTTCGGAGACGAGCGGGTCGAGATCGGCGCTGAACGGGAGCGTATGGTCTCCGGCATCGCGCCGCCCGCCGGGAAAGACATAGACATCCGGCATGAAGACATGTCCACTGCCGCGCCGGCCCATCAGCACCCGCGGCCTTTCCGCAGAACGATCGATCAGGATCAGCGACGCAGCATCCTTGGGTCTCACGCCCGCAATCCGGGCATGTTTCAGCGCGTCCATGGCGGATGGCGCGTCTTCCTCGGCGGATGAAATCATGAGATCGGCCCGCCTCGACCGGGATCGGTGGCCTCGTGGTCCGTGCCTCCGAAGCCGTGCATCTTCAGCGCCCATTGCAGGCCGATGACGCCGCCCTTGATCGGCTGGATCGTAAGAATCGCGGCAAGAATCGCGAGCGGCACCCAGATGGCAAGATGCACCCAGGGCGAGACGCGGAAGGCCATGTCGGTCAGCATGTAGCCGGTCAAAAGCACGTGGCCGACCACGAGGATGACGAGATAGGCCGGCAGGTCGTCGGCGCGGTGGTGAAAGATTTCCTCGCCGCAGACGGCGCACGCATCGACCGGCTTTAGGAAGGCCCGGAACAGACGGCCGTCTCCACAATGAGGACAGCGGCAAAGCATACCTCGCCTGATCGAGCGTCCCAGCGGCCGTTCAGGCTCCCGTGCTCCGCCGTATCGGATCGCCTGTTCGCCCTGTTGTACCATTCCTATCTCCTTCGGCCGCTGCGCGGCGGCCGGGTTCCGGGGTTTGCCCGGCCGGTGGATCGGCCGCGCCGCCCCGATTTGTGGAAGGAGCGGATCGCGGTTGGCAGTTTCTTGCCCTCGCTCAGCATTTCGAACCGTAGCGCGCCGGCAAGCGGAATTGCCTCCGCAAGCCGCACATCGACCGCATCGCCGAGCTGATAGCCCAGACCGGTTTTCTCTCCGGACAGCGCTTGATGCGCTTCGTCGTAGATGAAGTAGTCGTTGCCGAGCGTGGATATAGGGATGAAACCATCTGCGCCATAGGTCGGAAGCGAGACAAATAGTCCCGATTTGGTCACGCCGGAAACGCGGCCTTCGAATTCCTCGCCGATGCGGGTCGAAAGATGGTGGGCGATCAGACGGTTGATCGTATCGCGTTCAGCCGCCATGGCGCGGCGTTCGAATGTCGAAATCTCGGCGGCAATGTCGTCGAGCTGGGCTTCCTCTTCCGCGCTGATGCCGCCTTCGCCAAGCCCCAATGATCCGACGAGCGCACGGTGCACGATCAGGTCCGCATAACGGCGGATCGGCGAGGTGAAATGCGCGTATTTCATCAGGTTGAGGCCAAAATGGCCGATGTTCTCCGGGCTGTAGATCGCCTGGCTTTGGGAGCGCAGCACCATTTCGTTGACCATGGTCTGGTGTGGGGTGTCGAGCGCCTTGGCGAGGATGCCGTTGAAGGAATTGGCGCGAAGCTGTCCGCCCTTGACCATCGAGATGCCGATCGTCGCCAGAAATTCCCGAAGCGCTTCCTGCTTGGAAAGCGCCGGCGTGTCATGAATACGGTAGACCAGCGGTTGGCGCTTCTTCTCCAGCGTTTCGGCGGCGGCGACGTTCGCCTGGATCATCATCTCTTCGATGAGCTTGTGGGCGTCGAGCCGATCGGGCACGAAGACGCGGTCAACGGTGCCGTCGGGCTTCAGAACGATCTTGCGCTCCGGCATGTCAAGCTCGAGCGGCTGACGGCGGTCGCGCCCGCGTTTGAGCACCGAATAGGCATGCCAGAGCGGTTTCAGGATTGGTTCGAGCAGCGGCCCGGTCTTGTTGTCCGGCCGGCCGTCGATCGCGGCCTGCGCCTGTTGGTAGGAGAGCTTGGCCGCGCTCTTCATCATGATGCGATGGAAAGTGTGACCCGCCTTGCGGCCTTCCTTTGAGAACACCATGCGCACGGCGATTGCCGGCCGGTCTTCGCCTTCGCGCAGCGAGCAGAGGTCGTTGGAGATGCGTTCAGGCAACATCGGCACGACGCGGTCGGGGAAATAGACCGAGTTGCCGCGCTTCAACGCCTCGCGGTCGAGAGGGGAGCCGGTGCGCACGTACCACGAGACATCGGCGATCGCCACGGTGACGATCACGCCGTCCGGATTGTCGGGCGAGCGGTCCGGTTCGGCATAGACCGCATCGTCATGGTCCTTGGCGTCGGCGGGGTCGATGGTGATCAGCGGTAGGTCGCGCCAATCTTCCCGTTTCGCCATGGTGGCGGGTCTTGCCGCGGCCGCCTCGTCGAGCACGGCCTTCGAGAAGACATGCGGGATGCCGTGAGCATAGATGGCGATCATCGAGATCGCCTTTTCCGAAGCGACGGAGCCGATGACCGAGAGGACGCGCGCGCGCGGCAGGCCGAAGCGGCCGGAGCGGGCGACTTCCGTCTCGACCAGGTCGCCATCCTTCGCCTCGCCGAGATCCTCGCGCTCGATCACCATTTCCTCGCCGCGCCGGTCAGTCGGCAGCAGCCGGATTTCGCCGCTGGCAAGTTGTTTGACGACACCGAGCGAGGCATTGGTACGGCGGTCGATGAGTTTGATGATTCTGGCGGTATAGGCTGGCCCGGTGCGGTCCTTGTTCGGGAAGATTTTCGCCAGAACCCGGTCGTTTAGGCCAGCAGCCGGGACCTTGGCTTTGCCCCGGCCTTCCGACGGCTGCCGGATGAGTACGGCTGGAGCCACGCCGAGTTCTTCGTCCCATTCCGCCGGGCGTCCGATCAGGTCGCCGTCCTTGTCACGGGTCGTGATGTCGAGCACGGTGACCGGCGGCAGGGCGCCGGGACGCGAAAGCGACTTGCGGCTCTTGGTGAGGAGGCCTTCCTCTTCCAGCGTCCTGAGCAGGTCCTTGAGCTCAACCCGTGTCTCCCCTTTGAGCCCAAAGGCCTTGGCGATCTCGCGCTTGGAGGCGCGATCGGGGTTTTCGGCGATGAAGTCAAGCAGGACTTCGCGTGGCGGCACCGCGCCTTGAACAATGACGGGCTTCTCGCTCATCGAAGAGGTTTTCCCGCGCACGGTTCTGTCGGGGCGTCTGCCTGAAGGTCTCGATCTGTCGTGCGGTTCTCTCACGTTCCCGTCTTCTTCGCCTTGGGTGCCGCCTTCTTTGTTGTGGCCTTGGCTGCCGTCTTGGCCTTCGTCGCAGTCTTTTTTGTGTCGCCGCCGGCTTTGGCTGCGACTTTTTTCGGCTTCGTCTTGCCGGCCGAAGCCTTGCCGCCCTTTTCGACGATGAGGGCGATTGCCTGTTCCATCGTCACGCTCTGCGGGTCCATGCTCTTCGGTAGCGTGGCATTCACCTTGCCCCAGTTGACATAGGGGCCGTAGCGTCCGTCGCGCACGGTGATAGCTCCGCCGTCCGGATGGTCGCCGAGTTCCTTCAGCGCCGTCGGCGTGCCGCGGGTCCGGCCGCTCGCGCCGTTCTTGCTTTGCTTTTCGGCGAGAACGGTGACGGCGCGGTTGAGGCCGACGGTGAACACGTCCTCGACCGCTTCCAGGTTGGCATAGGTGCCGTCATGCAGCACAAAGGGACCGTAGCGCCCGATGCCGGTCGAGATCATCTTGCCGGTTTCCGGATGCTTGCCCACGTCGCGCGGCAGGTTGATCAGCGCGAGCGCCTTTTCGTAATCGATGTCTTCTGGCTTCCAGCCCTTTGGCAGCGAGGCGCGCTTGGCGTCCTTGCCGTCGCCGCGCTGGATATACGGTCCGAAGCGGCCGGAACGCAACGTGAGCTGTTCGCCGGTATGCGGATCGGCGCCGATCGCCTTCGGTTCGTTGAGGCCGTTCGCTTCTGCCTCCGCGCCCCCTTCGGAGGAAAGCTGGCGGGTATAGTTACATTCCGGATAGTTGGAGCAACCGACGAAGGCGCCGTACTTGCCGAGCTTCAGCGAAAGCTGGCCGGTGCCGCAGACCTGGCAGATGCGCGGATCGCTGCCGTCCTCGCGCTTCGGGAAGACGAGCGGTGCCAGCGCCTCGTTCAGCGCATCGAGCACGTTGGTGACGCGCAGCTCCTTGGTATCCTCGATCTGGGCGAAGAAGTCCTGCCAGAATTCGCGCAGCACCTGCTTCCAGTCGAGCTCGCCGGCGGAAATCTTGTCGAGCTTTTCTTCGAGATCGGCGGTGAAATCGTATTCCACGTATTTCGTGAAGAAGCTTTCGAGGAAGGCCGTCACGAGCCGGCCCTTGGCCTCCGGCACCAACTTTCGCTTGTCGATCGTCACGTATTCGCGGTCGCGCAGCGTCGTGAGCGTCGCGGCATAGGTGGAGGGGCGACCGATGCCAAGCTCCTCCATCTTCTTGATCAGCGAGGCTTCCGAATAGCGCGGCGGCGGTTCGGTGAAATGCTGGCTTGCATCCACCTTGCGCTTGTCGAGCTTTTCGCGCGCATTGATTTCGGGGAGGCGGCCATCTTCTTCATCCTCCTCGGTTTTATCGGCATCTTCACGGCTGTCGACATAGGCGGCGAGGAAGCCGTCGAAGCGGATGACCGAGCCAACTGCTCGCAGGCCGGCTTTCTGGCCGTTATTGTCCGCCAGAATCTCGACCGTAGTGCGCTCGATCTCTGCGGATGCCATCTGGCTTGCGATGCCGCGCTTCCAGACAAGCTCGTAGAGGCGGGCCTGGTCGGCATCGAGATAGCGGCGCACCTTGTCCGGCGAGCGGTTGAAATCGGTCGGCCGGATCGCCTCGTGGGCCTCCTGGGCATTCTTCGCTTTGGTGGAATAGAAGCGCGGCTTTTCCGGCAGGTAGCGGTCGCCGAATTGGTCGGCGATAGCGTGGCGGGCACCGTCGATCGCCTCCGGCGCCATCTGCACGCCGTCGGTACGCATATAGGTGATGAGACCGACTGTCTCGCCACCAATATCCACCCCTTCATAAAGCTTCTGCGCCACCTGCATCGTGCGCGAGGCATTGAAGCCGAGGTTGGAGGAGGCGGCCTGCTGCAGCGTGGACGTGGTGAAGGGCGGGCCGGGATTGCGCTTGACCGGCTTCGCCTCGATGGTATCGACCGTATAGGCGGCGCCATCGAGCAGTGTCTTCAGCCGGTTGGCTTCCTCGCCGTTCTTGATCGCGCGGCCCTGCAGCCGCTTGCCGTCGGCGGAAACCAGTTTCGCTTTGAACTCGTCGCCACGCGGGGTCCGCAGCAATGCCGAAAGGTTCCAGTACTCTTCCGAGACGAAACGCTCGATTTCCGTTTCTCGGTCGCAGACGAGGCGTAGCGCGACCGACTGCACGCGGCCGGCCGAGCGGGCACCGGGCAGCTTGCGCCATAGCACCGGCGAGAGGTTGAAGCCGACGAGATAATCAAGCGCGCGGCGGGCGAGATACGCATCCACCAGCGGCACGTCGATATCGCGCGGACTTGCGATCGCATCGAGCACGGCTTTCTTGGTGATGGCGTTGAAGACGACGCGCTCCACCGGCTTGTCGCCCAGAACGCGCTTCTTCTTCAACACGTCGAGCACGTGCCAGGAAATCGCTTCCCCTTCGCGATCCGGGTCGGTCGCGAGGATGAGGCCGTCCGAGTTTTTTACGGCGTCCGCAATATCCTTGATGCGTTTCTGCGACGCGCTGTCGACCTCCCAGGACATTTCGAAATCCTGATCGGGTAGGACCGAACCGTCCTTGGCCGGCAAGTCGCGGACGTGACCAAAAGAGGCGAGAACCTTGTAACCCGGGCCGAGATACTTGTTGATGCTCTTAATTTTCCCGGGAGATTCTACGACGACAACTTTCATCTTGCTTCTCTGCAAAAGAGGATTAGCCCGGAGGCGGAGGCTTCCAGGCGGAAACTTAGCCTCCCGACATGGAGGGCGTTTGCGCTGCGGTCAAGAGGCTAGCGTCAAATTCTGGGTTACACAAATTGCAATCTAAAGGCGTTTTGCAATTGGTTACAATTATAAGTGAATGCGAGATGGCCCGTCGCATACGGGAGATATTCACCATATGTGACACGCGGCCGCGTTTTTCCATAGGAGTAAAGCATCGTCCCTCAATATGAGGCGCACGGTCGGCGCGAGGACAAAACCAGACAAAACATCGCCAATATACGGCAGATGCTCGCAGACTTGCTGCAGTTAGCGCCGAGCGAGGGGCGGCGATCCGCAGGGGACATTTTGCTGACGGCAAAGTCTGACATTCGTTCCTCGGCTTCGTTCGGCAGCGTTTCCCAGGCGCGGTAGCCCGCAGCGGTGACAACGGAACGCCCGTCACCCCGGCTGATGTTTTTAACATTGAGGTGGTAGATGGCCACCAGCCTCTCCTCGGCACGCACGGGGTCCAGGGGGCCTGGCGCACCTAGCGGTTTCTCCGGACGCCGTGCGGCCGGTCAGGAAACCTCGCAGAGTATCGCCCATAGCTCAATGTGTCCGCTTTGGGCGATGCGTAGGTACGCGGTACGCATTCCTAAACGCTTGCGTTGATCGTTTTCAAGGAGACATTCGGAGGACGGCTTTGAGATACGACGAAAGCGGGCTGATTGATGCAGCTTGCCACCTCTATTATTAACACTATAGTGTTAGAAATAACATAAATATGGATATTAATAACATTATGGTATTACTTATAACGTCGTCTCATGCCCAGCGGAGGCTGGCTGGGCACGTCCGTGCCCGGCGACTGGCCATGGAATTGACACAGGAAGGGCTTTCCCGGCGTTCGGGTGTGCCTTTGCCGAGCCTCCGCAAATTCGAGCAGACCGGCATAATCTCGCTGGAGGCTTTCCTGAAGCTTCTCATGGTTGTCGGCGGGATGGAAGAGGTCGTGCAAGCTGTGGCACTGCAAGAGACATCCTTTGCCTCCATCGACGATGTCCTCAAGGCCGACGGTAACAAGGTTATCCGCAAACGGGGTCGTCGCTCATGAAAAACCACCCGTCCGCAACGGAAATCAGGGTGGGTCTAGATTTCGATGGCAAAGTCATCCCGGTCGGCAGGCTGGCGACCCGCGAGCGCCGGGTCTATTTCCAGTACGATGCCTCGTTTATCCGGAAGGGATTAGAGATTTCCCCGCTCCGGCTGCCCCTGAAGCCTGGGCTTATGAGCTTTGACAGCATGCTGTTCGAGGGCCTGCCGGGCGTTTTCAGCGACAGCCTCCCCGACGGCTGGGGACGGCTATTATTCGACCGCTTTGCGCGCTCCCAGGGCGTTGCGCCGGAGACGCTTACCCCTCTGGACAGGTTGGCGCATGTCGGTCGCACCGGCATGGGTGCCCTGGTCTACGAACCGGATTACAGCGCCGAGGATGCGGAACACGCCATTAACCTCGACGAACTGGCCCGGCAGGCGCAGGAGGTGTTGGAAGGGGCGTCGGAAGGAGTTCTTAAGGAACTGTTGCTCCTGAACGGCTCCTCCGCCGGGGCGCGTCCCAAGGCGTTGATCGGCGTGAATGCCGGGCGCCGGCGCATCTCGCACGGCGTGGCCCGGTTGCCGGACGGATTTGAGCACTGGCTGGTGAAGTTCGCCAATTCGCAGGATGGCAGCGATGCCGGGGCGGTCGAATATGTTTACGCCCTCATGGCGCGGCAAGCCGGTGTGGAAGTGCCTGATGTCCATCTCTTTCCAGCCCTGAGGAGTGCGGGGTATTTCGCAACCAAACGGTTCGACCGGGAGGGGGAGAAACGGTTGCATATGCACACCGCGTGCGGCCTGCTGCACTCTGATTTCCGCGTTCCGGCGCTCGATTACGAGGACTTGATTGCCCTGACGGGCCTGCTGACGAAAGATGTCCGGGAAATCGAAAAGATGTTCCGGCTGGCCGTGTTTAACGTGCTGGCCCATAACCGCGACGATCACAGCAAGAATTTCTCGTTCCTGATGGACGAGACCGGCCAGTGGCGATTGTCACCGGCCTATGACCTTACGTTCTCCAATGGGCCACGCGGGGAACAAAGCACCATGGTCATGGGGGAAGGGCGCAGCCCCGCCGCCGAACACCTGCTGAAGCTGGGCGCGGCCGCCAAGCTGAACAAGAAGGCGGTCGCCGACACGGTTGAACGGACGCGTCAGGCCCTGGCGCGGTGGCCCGAATTGGCGCGGGAGCATGGGGTCGGCAAGATGACCATCCAGCAAATCGGCAAGGCGATAGCCTGAGCCGCAGCAACTGGGTGAGTTATAGGATGTTGTTCTATAACTCATCCCCGCCAACGGCCTCCCGCAGGGCGGTTTTCATCACTTGGCGGAGGGTGACGGTTTCATGGTGCAGCGTGCTGCGCGACGGCACCTTACCGGTGTCCGGGTTGGCGCGCAGCCGCATCACGCGATACTCCTGCACCATGCCTGCGGTCACGGCGCTCAGGCCCTTGTCGTCGAAGTAGGGAATGAGGTGATTTGTCAGCCGCGCCTCGTGGTCCTTCACATAGCGGGGGTTCCGCTCGCCGTTGGTAATCGCCTCGTATTCCAGAAAGAACTGTTTGGCGGCGCCGGCGAAGGTCCGTTCCTTCTTCAACTGACCAGCCCGGCTCTTGCCCCTGAGTTCGAAATACCAATCCTCGGCAAACTCCTTCGCCTGGGACAGGCTGTCGGTTTTAGTGCTGACGCGCCATTCCTTGCCATTCGAATAGGTGGCGCACTGCCAGACGGAACTGTTCGGTCGGTCGCGGCTGCCCGCGAGCACGGCGATCGTGCCCGTCTCCGGGCTGGCGCGATGGGCGGCGGTATCGATCCCCCGGGCAAGGCCGGAGGTGACCGTATAGCCGGCGCGGCCGCACTCCCGGGCCATCGTCGCCGCAAATTTGGCGCCAGCGATCGAGGTGTTGCTCGGATCGTGCGCGTGGCGCCGCTGCGGGCGGACAGTTCCGGCAGCTTGGCGAGCGCATTTTCGGCCGAGCCGCAATGATTGGTAAGATCACGCAAGGTTGCAGGTTCGACATTGTCGGAACGGATCAGCCTCAACCAGGCGATCCTTTGTCATTTCAACACAATTCCCATCCGTCTTGCGCTGTCGTCCGGCATGTCGGTTGGTCCTCTACCCCTTTTGACCGATCTTGCTTTCCGTGCCCGCGATCAGCCGTTCGATGTTGGTCTTGTGCTTGTACCAGGAGATCAAGGTCATGATCGCCATCACGAGCGCGATCTTTGGTTCACCTATGAACCACAGCACAACCGGTATGACAAGAGTTGCAACCAGAGCGGAGAGGGATGAGTATTTGCTGAGCTTGGCAACTGACAGCCAGAGGACCGCGAAGATAAGGACCATCCATGGGGCGATACCCAGAAGCGTGCCGATATAGGTCGCCACACCCTTGCCGCCCTTGAAGCCGAGCCAGACCGGAAAGAGATGGCCGAGAAATGCGGCGAAGCCGGCAAGCAATCCCGCTTCTTTGCCGAGTAAGTACCAGGCAATCAGCGCCGCGGCGGTGGCCTTCAACGCGTCGAGCAGCAGGGTCGCAGCGGCGAGCTTTTTGTTGCCGGTCCTCAGCACATTGGTTGCGCCGATATTGCCTGAACCGATCGAGCGGATGTCGCCGAGCCCTGCAGCACGGGTGAGGAGGAGCCCGAAGGGGATCGAGCCGAGAAGATAGCCGAAGACGAGCGCGGCAAGCGCGATGGGCAGGGTGATCTGCCAGTTGAAAAGCTCACTCACGCCTTTTCCCCATCAAAGCGAATGAACACACTTGCCCGCCACGTAGGTCGCGACGGCTCGACCCGAGAAACGCGCGTCCTCGAACGGCGTGTTCTTCGAGCGGGACAGAAGCATATCCTTGGCGACGATCCAAGGTTCATCGAGATCGATCAGCGTGATATCGGCTTTTGCACCGGGTTTCAGCGTGCCGGCATCGAGGCCGAAGATCTGCGCGGGCCGGGTCGACATCGCGTCGATCAGTCGCATCAGCGGCACGCGGCCGTCGTGATGCAGGCGCAGCGCCGCAGCAAGCATGGTCTCGAGCCCGATCGCGCCGTCGGCGGCATCCGCAAACGGCAGGCGCTTGGTATCGACGTCCTGCGGGTCATGCGAGGAGACGATGATGTCGATCGTACCGTCAGCAACGGCATCGGCCATCGCCACGCGGTCGTCTTCGGCGCGCAACGGCGGCGACAGCTTGAAGAAGGTGCGATACTCACCGATGTCGTTCTCATTGAGCGACAGGTGGTTGATCGATACGCCGCAGGTGACATTGGCGCCGCGGGAACGCGCGACCCGCATGGCTTCGGCCGATTCCGTCACGGAGATCTTGGCCGCATGGTATTTCGCGCCCGTCAGGCCGGCGATCCTGAGATCCCGTTCGAGCGGGATGATCTCGGCTTCCTTGGGAACGCCGGACAGGCCCAGCCAGCTTGCGAAGAGGCCTTCGTTCATCACGCCGTTACCGAGGTATTTTTCACGCAGTTCCAGCGAGATTACCGCGCCGAACTCACGCGCATAGGTCATGATCCGGCGCAGGAGCAGCGTGTCGGAGAGCGCGCGGCGGCCGTTGGTGAAAGCGACTGCACCCGATTGTTGCAGCAGGCCGATCTCGGTCATCTCTTCGCCGGCAAGCCCCCTGGTGAGCGCCGCCGCCGGATGTACGTTGACGACCGCCTTGTCGCGGGCGGTCTTCTGCACGAACTCGATGAGCGCGATGTCGTCCAGCACCGGATCGGTGTCGGGCATCATGATGAAGGAGGTGATGCCGCCCGCCGCTGCGGCGCGGCTGGCCGATTCGATCGTCTCGCGGTGTTCCGCACCTGGCTCGCCGAGGTAGACGCGCGCGTCGACCAGACCCGGTGTGGCGACGAGGCCCTTGCAATCCTTGACGGTGGCGCCTTCCGGGGCGCCCTGGTTTTGCGCTTGCTTGCCGGCGTCGAGGATACGGCCGTCATCGCCGATGACGATCGTGCCGGTCTCGTCGAGATTGCGCGAGGGATCGATGATGCGGAGGTTCTTGAGGACGGTCGCGGTCATATGTCCGGCAGTCATGCGCGCTCTCCCTGGTTATGCGAGACGAGCAGCGACTCCATGACCGCCATGCGCACGGCGACCCCCATTTCCACCTGCTGTTCGATGACGCTTTGCGGCCCGTCCGCCACCTCGGAGGCGATCTCGACGCCGCGATTCATCGGACCGGGATGCATGACGAGCGCATCGCCCTTCGCGGCCTTCAGCTTTTCGGCGTCGAGCCCGTAGAAGCGGAAATATTCGCGCACCGAAGGCACGAAGGAGCCGGTCATGCGCTCTCGCTGCAGCCGCAGCATCATCACCACGTCGGCATCCTTGAGCCCTTCCGCCATGGAGTGGAAGACCTCGACGCCCATCTCGCGGATGCCGGTGGGAAGCAGGGTCGATGGCGCGACGACACGCACCCTTGCCCCCATGGCGTTCAAGAGAAGGATGTTGGAACGGGCGACGCGCGAATGCAGCACATCGCCGCAGATCGCCACGATGATGCGTGAGAGCTTGCCTTTTGCACGACGGATGGTCAGGGCGTCGAGCAAAGCCTGGGTCGGATGCTCGTGCTGCCCGTCGCCGGCATTGATGACCGAGCAGGCGACCTTCTGGGCGAGCAGGGCGGCCGCGCCGGCGGAAGAGTGGCGCAGCACCAGCACGTCTGGCCGCATGGCGTTCAGCGTCATCGCCGTATCGATCAGCGTCTCGCCCTTCTTCACCGAGGAATTGCCGACCGACATGTTCATCACGTCGGCGCCAAGCCGTTTTCCGGCGAGTTCGAAGGAGGATTGCGTGCGGGTCGAGGCTTCGAAAAACAGGTTGATCTGGGTCAGGCCACGCAACGTGGACGTCTTCTTCTCCCGTTGGCGGGAGATCTTCACGGCCTCGTCGGCCTTGTCGAGAAGATAGGTGATGTCCTGTTCGGTAAGGCCCTTGATGCCGAGGAGATGGCGATGGGGAAAGAAGACCATGGAAACGTCTCCGCTTGCGTTCGGCGGTCTATAAGGTCTGGCGGAAGTCACCGCAAGCGGTCATGACGCTATCTCACCGCTTGTTTTGCCGGTCCTTGGTTACGATGGTTTTCCGGAAGGGGTGCGGCCTTTTGTTGAGAACGGTCGAATTCCTCTTTTCCCGCCGTTCCCAGGCCAGGTAAACTCCGCTAGAACCGCGTCATGAACCAGATGTCGCGTGCCGAAGAAAAATTTGCCGAGCTGAACCAGCCAAAACCCTGGTCCGGCATCAATGCCTATCGTTCCGACCCCTTGATCGTCGATTTGACGAGCGGGCTCAACCGCACGATCCGCGAGGAATACGACCAGCTCGGCCGTTACGTCACCTCTCCGGAGGCCCAGGAACTGGCGCGCATGGCGAACGAGAACCCGCCGAAGCTCAAGACCCATGGGCCGCGCGGCGAGCGTCTGGATGTCGTCGAATTCCATCCGGCGTGGCATGCGCTGATGCGCCGCTCGATGCAGACGGGCCTGCATTCATCCGTCTGGGAAAGCATCCCGGAAGCCAAGGGCCACGAACACAAGGCGCGCGCGACACGCTTCTATCTGACGGCCCAGCTCGAATGCGGGCATCTGTGCCCGCTCACCATGACCAGCGCATCGATCGCCGCGCTGATGGCTTCGCCCCGCGTCCAGAAGGAATGGGCACCGAAGATACTCTCGCGCAAATACGATTCCACCAATCGCCCGGCGCTGCAGAAAACGGCCGTCACGCTTGGCATGGGCATGACCGAAAAGCAGGGCGGCACGGATGTGCGCGCCAACCGCTCGACGGCGGAGCGCGTGGGCGAGGGCATCTATCGCCTGTCGGGCCACAAGTGGTTCATGTCGGCGCCGATGAGCGACGGTTTCGTCATGCTCGCCAAGACCAATGAGGGGATCGGCTGCTTCCTCGTGCCGCGCCTGCTGGAAGACGGCGCCGCGAACGGCCTGCAGTTCCAGCGCCTCAAGGACAAGCTCGGCAACCGCTCGAATGCGTCCTCGGAAGTCGAATTCACCGATGCGTTCGGCTACCTGCTCGGCGATCCCGGCGCGGGCATCCGCACCATTCTCGACATGGTGACGCTGACGCGGCTTGACTGCGCGCTCGCATCGGCCGGCATCATGCGTGCTTCGCTTGCGGAAGCCGTGCATCATTGCCGCGGCCGCAGCGTCTTCGGTCAGAAGCTGATTGACCAGCCTTTGATGACGCGCGTGCTTGCCGATATGGCGCTCGATGTCGCGGCTTCGACCGCTCTCGGCTTCCGGCTTGCCGATGCCTTCGATCGTGCTGCGGCAAGCCAGACCGATGCCGCCTTTGCGCGGGTCATGACCCCGGTCGTGAAATACTGGAACTGCAAGATCGCCCCCTCGCTGATCTACGAGGCGATGGAGTGCCTCGGCGGCAACGGTTACGTCGAGGAGCGGCCGATCGCCCGGCACTATCGCGAGGCACCCGTCAATGCGATCTGGGAGGGCTCCGGCAACGTGATGGCGCTGGACGTGCTGCGGGTTCTGTCGCGTGGCAAGGACCTGTTCAATACGGTGCTTGCCGGCTTCGAACGCGATCTCGGCGCATCCGGAAGGAAGACGGTCGAGGTTCTGCGCGCCGCCATGGCGCTTTGCGAATCGGACGAGGGGGCCGCCCGGCTCCTGGTCGAACAGCTCGCGCTTGCCGCCGGGGCGTCGGAACTGATGCGACTCGGTGCCGGCAAGATTGCCGACGCTTTCCTGGAAACGCGGCTGGCGGGCGGTTGGCGCTCGACCTACGGCATGCTCGATGCCCGGTTCGATGCGCGCTATATCGTCGATCTGCTTTATCCCGCCGCGGCGTAAGCGACGAGCGTCATGATCACCGGTATGCTGAAGAACGAGCCTGCGACCTGCAAGGTCGCTGCAGCAGCGTAAAGGTCTGCGTCGCCGTTCAACTGCTTGGCCAGCAGGTAGCCGTTCATGGCGGTCGGCACGGAGGCGCTGAGCGCCAGCAGAACAAGGCCATTGCCTTCGATACCGGTGAGCAATCCTACGCCAACTGCAACCAGCGGAAAAAAGATCAGCTTCAGGAACACGGCAAGCAGTGTGATCGGTTGCGGCTTCAGCGCATCCATGATCCTCAACCCCGCGCCAACGGTGATCAGCCCGAGGCTGAGCGACGCCTGCGACAACAACTCTACTGCCGTCATGACCGGCTCATAGATCGGAATGTCAACGATGTTGACGAGAATGCCGAGCGCCGTCGAAAGGATGAGCGGGTTGGTGACGATGCGATAGACGAGAACTCTGTAGTTGCGCCCGCGACCCGAGAACCAAAGAAGCACCGTCACATTGATGAGGTTGAGCGGGATGGTAATTGCCGCCATGACAAGGCCGACCGTCGTCAGTCCTTGCTGACCAAAGGTCTTGGCCGCGATGGCCAGCGCCATGAAGGCGTTCCAACGCGTCGCTGTCTGAAACAGCGAGGTGAAGGCAGGAGATCCGACGCGCAATTTGTGAAAGAGGGGCCAGGCGACGAGCAGCCCGCCCGACATGACGACGACCGAGATGATCGCTGCCGAACTGACCGCCAAATCCTCGGTATTCGAGAAATCCGCCTTTACCATCGTCACAAAAAGCAGGGCAGGGAACAGCACCCAATAGCTGCACTGTTCGAGCCCAACCCAAAAGTCGGCATTGATGACGGGTGCGCGTTTCAATGCCACGCCAAGAAGAACGAGCAGAAAAATGGGAAGGATACTTTGGAAAACGACGAGCATCAGAGAGGGATCTGGCTGGAGGGTGTGACCTCGTTATTCCTCCCATGCCGATACTGCAAGGGAGTGTCCGTCAATTCAATGGAGCCGCGCGCAATCCTGTGCATGATTCTTTAAGCCGCTTGCGGGGCCTCCTTGCTCGCATTATCGCGGAATCGGCAACTTGATCGATACAGGCGAAAAATGCTGCAAATCTCCGAAATCACGGCGCATGAAGGTCCGGTCGCAAAGGTGCGCAACCGTGCCGGTACCGAGCGGGCGATTTTCGTCGCGGCGCGTGACCTTCTGGCGGAGCAAGGTTTTCAGGGATTCGGCATCAATGCCGTGGCGCGCCGCGCCGGCTGCGATAAACAGCTCATCTATCGCTATTACGGCGGGCTCGACGGCCTGATCGAGGCGATCGGCGCGGATCTCGGCACCTGGGTCAAGGATCGTATCCCGGAGGATACGGGCGGCATGTTTCTGCTCACCTACGGCGATCTGATGGAGAAGCTCTCGATCTATTTCATGGAAGCGCTGCGCGATGATCCGCTCGTCTGCAAGATCGTCGCCTGGGAGGTTTCCCAGGATACGCCGCAGGTCCGGAGTCTTTCCGAAGCCCGCACCAAGGCGCTCGGCAAATGGCTGGAAAAGATGCGGGGATCGCTGACGCCGCCGAAAGGCGTCGATGCGGCGACCACCAACGCGGTGCTCTTCGCCGCGATCCAGCATCTGGTAATCTCCGCCGCCGTCAGCGGTCAGTTCGCCGGCGTGGCATTGCGCACGAACAAGGACTGGGACAAGGTCGGCAGCGCCATCCGCCGCCTCGTCCGCGCGATTTACGGCTGATCTTTTCCACAGCCCGTCTCCCCCCATTAACCATGCCGACCGGTTTCCGTTGCGGTAATTCCCTGGCCGTCTAAATTTGACATTAACGCATTGTTAACCACGAATTGGCCGGACACGCTCTAGATGGGAACCCCAATCAGGGATACGGCATTGCTGGTCGTCATGACGACGATCTTCGCAGTGCTGGCGCTCAACATTGCCGTTCCGGCCTTGGTCCTGAGCATCATGGCGCTATCGAGATGGCTCGTGTCGTCGGAGATCTATCCGACAGAACCGAGGGGGAAGACCGCATGAAGTGGTTTTTGATTTTATGGGCGGGGCCTGTCCTGCTGCTGACGAGCTGGTACGGACTCTCCTACTACGACATGAGCTTCGGCTTTTTCATGCTCACCCGCCACACACACGACCTGGTCTTCCAGATCTATGGCCATGTTCTCGGCATCCCGCCGGAAACAATCCCGCCGCTGGTCGCCCGTGCGATCGCCTTCGACAGCATGATCGTGTTCGCGATCATCGGCTTCCGCAAGCGAAAGGCAATTGCCGCCTGGTGGCGCCGGCGTCAGTCGTCGCGGCCCGTCGACGCCGCTTCGCTGCCGAGCGACGAGAGCCTGTCGAGCGCTCCCTGAAGAATGAAGCTCGCCGCGGCGGAATCGATCCGCTCGGCCCGCTTCGCCCGCGAGACGTCCATTTCTAGAAGCGCCCGCTCGGCTGCGACCGTCGAAAGCCGCTCGTCCCAGAAGACGAACGGAAGGGCGGTCTTTTCACCCATGGAGCGCACGAAGGCGCGCGTCGCCTGGACGCGCGGGCCGGTCGAGCCGTCCATGTTCATCGGCAGGCCGATGACGAAGGCCGCGACTTTCTCCTTTTCGGCGAAGGCGAGCAGGACTTCCGCATCCCTGGTGAACTTGATTCGCTTGATGACCGGACGCGGAGACGCAAAGCGCCGGCCGAGATCCGACATCGCAAGCCCGATCGTCTTCGTGCCGAGGTCCAGGCCTGCAACGGCCTGCCCGGGTTGGAGGTGCGCGGCCAATTCCTCGATCGTCATCACTGTCATGTGTTCTTCATTCCTTGGAGCGAGACAGGTTTTGTCCTACCTTCTGTCCCACTTTCCTTTAGCCTCATATCGGCTATCTGTCCTTATCATCCTCAAAACCTTCACATCGTATCGGAGGAACCTTCCATGAAGATCACCTGGCTCGCCCATTCCGCCTTCCGCATTGAAACCGCCAAGGCGAAGATCCTGATCGACCCGTTCCTGACCGGTAACCCGGCATTTGCTGGCCAGGATCCCAAGGCCGCGGCTGAAGGTCTGACGCACATCCTGCTTACCCATGGCCATGGCGACCATGTGGGCGACACGGTGCGTATCGCCAAGGAAACCGGCGCGACCGTCCTTGCCAATTACGACCTCGGCGTCTGGCTGGCGAAGAAGGGCGTCGAGAAGCTGGAGATGGGCAATACCGGCGGTACGATCGATCTCGGCGGCTTCACCGCCACTTTCACGCAGGCGCTGCATTCCTCGGCACAGATCACCGAGGACGGTGTTTCCCATGCGCTCGGCAATCCCAACGGCCTGATGCTGCATTTTGATGACGAGCCATCTGTCTTCCATATGGGCGACACGGATATCTTCACCGACATGGGCCTGATCAACGAGTTGCACCAGCCGGATATCGGCATCGTGCCGATCGGCGACCGCTTCACCATGGGTGGCGCGGTGGCGGCACTCGCCTGCCAGCGCTTCTTCGATTTCAAGCACGCCATTCCCTGCCACTACGGCCTCCCGGGTGTCGATCAGACGCCGGAAAAATTCGTCAAGGGCATGGAAGGCGCCCGCACCCGCGTGGAGACGCCGGCTCCGGGCGGCAGCCTCAGCTATTGATATTCACCGCCGATCGGCGGACACGTCTTGAAATAGAGACGCGCTACCTGTTGCGAAGGGCGGGCATGGCCATTATAGCGGAGGGAAAATTTCCCATCGGAGTTATGCCATGTCCGTCGATCTCGCTACCGTAAAACGCGTCGCGCGCCTTGCCCGCATTGCGGTCTCCGAGGAAGATGCCAATCGCATGGTTGGCGAACTGAACGGCATTCTCGGCTTCGTCGAGCAGCTTTCCGGGGTCGACGTGACGGGTGTCGAGCCGATGACCTCCGTGACCCCGATGGAGATGCGCAAGCGGACCGACAACGTGACTGACGGCGACAAGGCCGCCGATATCGTCGCCAATGCGCCGGCCACCGACCACAATTTCTTCCTGGTGCCGAAGGTCGTCGAGTGAGCGCTGAATAGCGCTGTCGAACCCTTTCCATGCATTCGAACCTTCTGAAGAGACCATGACCGAACTCACCAGCCTCACCATTGCCGAAGCCCGCGAAAAGCTGAAGGCCAAGGAATTCACCTCCGTCGAACTGACAAAGGCCTATCTCGACGCGATCGACGCCGCCAATGGGGTTCTGAATGCCTATATCGCCGTGACGCCCGAAAAGGCGCTGGAGATGGCAAAGGCCTCTGACGCGCGCCGCGCCGCAGGCAAGATCGGCGCGCTGGAAGGCATTCCGCTTGGCATCAAGGATCTCTTCGCCACCCGCGACGTTCACACCCAGGCCTGCAGCCATATCCTCGACGGCTTCCAGCCGAAATATGAATCGACCGTTTCCCAGAACCTCTGGGACGACGGCGCCGTCATGCTCGGCAAGCTCAACATGGACGAGTTCGCCATGGGCTCCTCCAACGAGACCTCGCATTACGGTGCGGTGATCAACCCGTGGCGCGCCAAGGGCTCCAACCAGCAGCTCGTACCGGGCGGTTCCTCGGGCGGTTCGGCTGCGGCCGTCGCCGCGCATCTGTGCGCCGGCGCCACCGCCACCGATACGGGCGGGTCGATCCGCCAGCCGGCCGCGTTTACCGGCACCGTCGGCATCAAGCCGACCTATGGCCGCTGCTCGCGCTGGGGCATCGTCGCTTTTGCTTCTTCGCTCGATCAGGCCGGCCCGATCGCCCGCGACGTGCGCGACGCTGCGATCATGCTGAAGTCGATGGCGAGCGTCGATCTGAAGGACACGACCTCCGTCGATCTGCCCGTGCCGGACTACGAGGCCTCTCTCGGACAGTCGCTCAAGGGCATGAAGATCGGCATTCCGAAGGAATATCGTGTCGACGGCATGCCGGAAGAGATCGAGGCGCTTTGGAGCCAAGGGATTGACTGGCTGAAGGATGCCGGCGCCGAGATCGTCGATATCACCCTGCCGCACACCAAATACGCGCTGCCGGCCTACTACATCGTGGCGCCGGCGGAAGCCTCCTCGAACCTCGCCCGCTACGACGGCGTGCGCTACGGCCTGCGTGTCGACGGCAAGGACATCATCGACATGTACGAGAAGACCCGCGCCGCCGGTTTCGGCCAGGAGGTCAAGCGCCGCATCATGATCGGCACCTATGTGCTTTCGGCCGGCTACTATGACGCCTATTATCTGAGAGCGCAGAAGGTCCGCACGCTGATCAAGCGTGATTTCGAGCAGGTCTTCGAAGCCGGTGTCGATGCGATCCTGACGCCCGCCACCCCGTCGTCGGCCTTCGGCGTCGCCGACGAAAACCTCGCCTCCGATCCGGTCAAGATGTACCTGAACGACATCTTCACGGTGACGGTGAACATGGCGGGCCTGCCGGGCATCGCCGTCCCCGCCGGTCTCGACCACAAGGGCCTGCCGCTCGGTCTGCAGTTGATCGGCAGGCCGTTCGAGGAAGAGACGCTCTTCCGTACCGCCCATGTCATCGAGCAGGCCGCCGGAAAATACACGCCGGCCCAGTGGTGGTAACGGGTTTCACGATCCGAAAGATGGCCGCCGCCGACCATAAAATGGTCGGCGAAGTCGGCTTCGCAGCCTGGTCCGCGAGCGATGCGTTCGAGGATAGCTATCTCGATCCCGAAGTGGTCGCCCGTGTCAGACGCGAGTTCGCGATCTTTCCGTCTGAGGTCGAGGGGGAAATCTTTGTCGCGGAGACGAGCGGCGAGATTGTCGGTTGGACGGCGCGTGAAAATGCACCGGACTATGTCTCCGATCTTTGGGTGCATCCGGACCATCAGGGCAAGGGCATCGGCAGGGCGTTGCTCCTCCACCTGTGCGAATTGATGGTGACCGAAAGCGTGGTGACGGCGCGGCTCGATACGCATGCCCGGAATACCGGAGCTATCCGGCTTTACGAGCGCTGCGGCTTCGTCATTATCTGGCGTGGTCGCGAATATTCCAAGAGCATGGGCGTCGAGCTCGAAAAGGTGCATCTGGAAAAGACGCTGATCAGCGGATAGGCAGGAGCCGAGGAGGAGGGCGTTTCATGGCAAATGACGATCTCGCACAATTGGTCCAGGCGTTCGGTAGCCTCGCGGCCAATGGTTTCGTTATGGGTGCGGAATGGCAAGCCGTCCACGAAATCTGCCAGGCCCACGAAGGCGAACCGTTGTTTGATTGGGGCCATGCCCTTTGTCACCGCATCGAAGGCGACGACCGGAATGCCGACTATTGGTACCGCCGTGCCGGCAAAAGGCGCGCCGCAGGCACAGTGGCCGAAGAATGGTCGGCGATGAAGGCAGAGCTTTCGGCTCTCATCTGATAAATATCCGGCCGCGCGCCGATCACGACGCGCGGCCGACCGCCTCTATCATCGATTGTCCTGCTCGGCTCTCACCAGCACCAACCCCCGTTCGGTGATGCGATAGGGCTTGCCGCCAACCGATCTGATTGCCTTCTTCTGCTTGAGCTTGCGGAAGGTGGTGAGGTCGATACCGGAGAACACCCAGCCTTCGCGGGTGAAGAGCTGAAGTTTCTCGATCTTGCGGTTCTCGTCGCGGCTGATTTCGATCCTGCCGCCCTGGGCGAGCAGATGGAGAATGCGCTGTTCGGCGCGGGAAATATCCATGAGTTTTGATGTCCGGATAAGTGCCCTCAAGGGCACACAAAAACATGCCGGCGCCTGAAAGGCGTCGGAACTCTTGTTTTTGTCTGGGCCGGTGCGCCTGTTCGGGCGGCCGGCCCCTTACCGGGTCTCTTTCGAAGAGAACATCAAAACTCCATGAAGCATATCGCCCAAATGCGGAGGCGGCTTCGTTGCGGAATCGCAGCTAAGCCCGTTTTCCCCAGGCGTCAAGCGCCACAAGGCGATGGATGACAGGTTGTGCTGGTAAAAGCGCAGACTCAGTGCTCTACTTGCCGTACAACAGGGGAAAACATGGCCACTATTCGTAATGCGCGTGAAGACGAGGTGGATATCCTGGCGGAAATCGGCTTCCGCGCTTGGGAAAAGGCCATGAACTCCATCGGCGAGATGACCGACATGCGCTTGAGCGCACGGGCGGCATTCCAGCATTTCACGCGCTCCTCATGGCTCACCATCACGGTTATCGAACAGGTCGGGACTGTGGCCGGTTGGGCCGCGCGCGAAAACCTCGATGAACTGATCTCCGATTTCTGGATCGATCCGGTCTTCCAGGGCCACGGGCTCGGCAAGGCTTTGCTGGAGGAGGTCGAAGGCGAGATCGTCCATCAGGGATTCGAGGTTGCCCGGGTGGAGACCCATGCCCAGAATGCGGAGGCCGTCGGCTTTTTCGAGAAGCAGGGCTATTCGATCAACTGGCTCTCGGTCGTCTATTCCCCGAAGATCGATCGCGACGTCCAGTCGGTCGGACTGTCGAAGCGGCTCGTGGCGGAAGCGCCGGATACCTACGGCCCGGGCTTCTGACCCCCTTTAAGCTTGCACCGCACCGCCATTTGCTCTACCTCCAGAAAACTCAATCAAGACCATTCACGAGCATCCGATGACCATTGTCGACGTCCGCACGCCTGATCCGAAACGCTTGATTCCCGGCGCCACCGGCGATTGGGAAGTCATTATCGGCATGGAAGTGCACGCCCAGGTTCTCTCCAATTCCAAGCTCTTTTCCGGCGCTTCGACCGAATTCGGCAAACCGGCGAATTCCAACGTCTCGCTCGTCGATGCGGCGATGCCGGGCATGCTGCCGGTCATCAACGAGGAATGTATCAAGCAGGCGGTTCGCACCGGCCTTGGCCTGAAGGCTGACATCAACAAGCGCTCTGTCTTCGACCGCAAGAACTATTTCTATCCGGACCTGCCGCAGGGCTACCAGATTTCCCAGTACAAGGATCCGATCATCGGCGAGGGCAAGATCGTCATCTCGCTCGGTCCGGATCGTCAGGGTCAGTTCGAGGATATCGAGATCGGTATCGAGCGCCTGCACCTGGAACAGGATGCCGGCAAGTCGATGCACGACCAGCATCCGACCATGTCCTATGTGGACCTGAACCGTTCCGGCGTGGCGCTGATGGAGATCGTCTCCAAGCCCGACATGCGCTCGTCCGACGAGGCCAAGGCCTACATGACCAAGTTGCGCTCGATCGTGCGCTATCTCGGCACCTGTGACGGCAATATGGACGAAGGCTCGATGCGGGCCGACGTGAACGTCTCCGTGCGCCGTCCGGGCGGGCCCTTCGGAACGCGCTGCGAGATCAAGAACGTCAACTCCATCCGCTTCATCGGCCAGGCGATCGAATACGAGGCACGCCGCCAGATCGGCATTCTGGAGGAAGGCGGTACGATCGACCAGGAAACCCGTCTCTTCGATCCGGGCAAGGGCGAAACCCGCTCCATGCGTTCCAAGGAGGAAGCGCATGACTATCGCTATTTCCCCGACCCGGATCTCCTGCCGCTCGAATTCGACGACGCCTTTGTCGAGGATCTGAAGAAGGACCTGCCGGAGCTGCCTGACGACAAGAAGGCTCGTTTTGTACGCGAACTCGGCCTTTCCGTTTACGACGCTTCCGTTCTCGTATCGGAAAAGGCGATTGCCGATTATTTCGAGGCCGTCGCCGAAGGCCGCGACGGCAAGACGGCCGCCAACTGGGTCATCAACGACTTACTGGGTGCCTTGAACAGAACCGGCAAAGATATTGAAGAGACTCCGGTTTCTCCCGCTCAGCTCGGCGGCATCATCGACCTGATCAAGGCCGAGACGATTTCCGGCAAGATTGCCAAGGACCTTTTCGAGATCGTCTGGAACGAGGGCGGAGATCCGGCCGAAATCGTCGAGAAGCGCGGCATGAAGCAGGTGACAGACACCGGCGCGATCGAAAAGGCCGTCGACGAGATCATTGCCGCAAATCCGGAACAGGTCGCCAAGGTGAAGGCGAAGCCGACGCTCGCGGGCTGGTTTGTCGGCCAGGTGATGAAGGCGACCGGCGGCAAGGCCAACCCGCAGGCTGTCCAGGCACTCGTCAAGACGAAGCTGGGGATCGAGGAGTAAAAATCCTCGATCAAGCTGCAAAGAACGGTTCTGATGAGGCGGGACTGCAGGGGAAATGCCATGGTCTATTTCGTCCGCACTGCGAGCGAGAGGGATGTCGAGCAGGTCCACGCTCTGCTCGGAGAGACGTTTCACGCCACCTACGATCCATTTTATGGAGCGGTTCAGGTGCAGCGGATGGTCGATGCTTGGAATTCACCAGCAGCGATCCGCTCGCGTATCCTGAAGAGGGGCGGTGAGTTCCTGGTGGCCGACAACGGCAAGGATATCGGCGGCATAGGTTATGCCGCCATGTATCCGAAGATGGCCAAGACCGCGATGCTCCACCAGCTCTACGTCAGGCCGTCCTGCCAGGGTGAAGGTATTGGACGAGACATCTTCGCCGAACTTGAGACCTGCTTTCCAGACGCAGAGATCATGCGGGTCGAAGTGGCGTTAAAAAATACTCGCGCGCTTTCCTTTTATGAAAGGCTCGGCTTTTCAGAAGTCGACCGCATGGAGGCGTGGGGCGCACCTAATTCCGGTCTGCCGGCAATCATCATGGAGAAGAGATTGCTGCCGCATTGAAGGTGGCATCAGGAAGAGGGGGCACATGGCTGACGTTACGATCCGCAGGGCAAGGGACGCGGATCTTCATCAACTGATCGCGATTTTTGCGGCAGACGATATCGGTGGTCATGGCGATACGACCGACGAGGGGGCCTTCGAGGACTACCTTCGAGCCTTCTATGTGATCGACGCCTCTCAGAACGAGCAGCTTTTCGTAGCGGAGTTCGGCGGCGAGGTGGTCGGCACCTTCCAGATCGTCTTCAACCGCACGCTGACGGCGCGCGGCTCCTTGTCAATGATCATCGAAGCGGTCCAGACACGCACCGACATGCGCGGCAGAGGTATTGGCGCCCAGATGATCGCCTATGCGATCGAGGAGGCGAAACGTCGCGACTGCCGGCTCGTCCAGCTCACCTCCAACATGGCCCGCACGGATGCGCACCGCTTTTACGAGCGACTGGGGTTTGTCAAAAGCCATTTTGGCTTCAAGATGAAGCTCAAATGACGGGTGCGGCAACGGGAATCACTGGACATCAGGCACGACAGATTGCATAAGCGGTCATATAGCGAATTCCGCTATCCTGTTTGCCAAGTCGACGGAAAGCTCATGAAAAACCTCCTGTTGCAGATCTTCACCTGGTGGAATGGACAGACCATGGGCACGCGGTTCTTCACCTGGCGCCATGGCAAGAAAGTCGGCGAAGACGAACTGGGCAACGTCTACTACGAAGGCCCGATGACCTCCTGGGGCAAGCCGAGGCGTTGGGTAATCTACAACGGTTATGCCGAAGCCTCAGCTATACCGGTGAGCTGGCACGGCTGGATGCATTACCGCACCGACGTTCCGCCGACGAAGGAAGACTACAATCCGCGCGAATGGCAGAAGCCGCACAAGCTGAACCTGACCGGTACGCCCTTCGCCTATCGTCCTAAGGGCTCTCTGGCTGCAACCGGCGAGCGCCCTCGCGTGACCGGCGACTATGACGCCTGGACGCCCGGCAACTGACACCTGTTTTGGCCATAATCGCACTCTAGGTCTCGATTCTTACGGGTTGTCGAGGCGGGAAGCATGATGGGATTGATGACGGTTTTTCCACGCAAGCAGTTTGTCGGTGGCCTGATCGCGCTGGCGGCTGTGCTTGTGGCGGATGGCGTGTCGGCCGCGCGGATTTCCAATCCCGTCGCCGTCTTCAAGGGTATCGACAAGATCACCGGCAGGATTACGACATTCGACGTCTATGTCGACGAAACCGTGCAATATGGCGCTCTGCAGGTGACGCCGAAGGTCTGCTACTCGCGCGACGAGACGGAAGCCCAGAAGGTCGATGGCTTTGTCGAGGTGGACGAGATCACGCTCGACCGCAAGATCCGCCGTATCTTCACCGGCTGGATGTTCGCCGACAGCCCCGGCCTCAATGCCGTGGAGCATCCGATCTATGACGTTTGGCTGACGGGATGCAAAGGGAACTCCGACGTTCCACCGCCGAAAGCGACGAACTGAGTTTCAGAATTCCTTGTGCGGCAGATCCACCGCGGTCCTGAGCAGCCTGAGATAATCGTCCTTTGGAATGTCGATGGCTCCGAATGTCTTCAGGTGCTCGGTGGTGAACTGCGCGTCGAGAAGGATGAAGCCTTTGGCCTTCAGACGCTCCACGAGATGAACGAGGCAGATCTTCGAGGCGTTCGTGCGCCTTGAAAACATGCTCTCGCCGAAGAAGGCCGCGCCAAGCGACACGCCATAGAGCCCGCCGACGAGCTGATCGCCTTCCCATGCCTCGACGCTGTGGGCGTGGCCCATGCGGTGAAGGTCGCTGTACAGTTTGCGGATGGTATCGTTGATCCAGGTACTCGGCCGGTCCTCGGCCGGTTCCGCACAAAGCGCAATCACCTGCTCGAAGGCCGTGTCGAAGCGGATGTCGAAAGGTTGTCTGCGGATAGCCTTGGCGAGGCTTTTCGAGACGTGGAAACCGTCGAGTGGCAGAATGCCGCGCATTTCCGGCTCAACCCAGAAGATTTCCGGATCCTCAGCGGATTCAGCCATCGGGAAAAGGCCGATGGAATAGGCACGCAACAGGGTTTGGGGAGTAATCGCCGGATAATATCTGCCGCGCCGCCCTGCCATTCAGACCCTTCTCTAGCATTCCTCGGCAAAATTGGTGGCCGATCTTGCGCCTGAAAATGGGATTAAACAATAACCATCTGTTCTGCCGTAAAAACGGATGGTCAGGTCTTGTGGACAATCAGGATTTGAGCCGCGCGGTATGGGTAATTCAGCCAGTTCCCGTGCGCAGCCCCGAAAATGCTCCGGCATTTTCGGGGAGGATTGCGCGCCCGGACGGCCTGAAACCTGGGACTGTCCAGACGCCCTAGTGTGTGGGCTCACCGGCCAGATAGTGTTCCAGCCAATGAATATCGTAGTCGCCGTTGGCGATATCCGGGTTCGAGACGAGATCCTGGAAGAGCGGCAACGTCGTCTTGATGCCGTCCACGACGAATTCGTCGAGCACGCGGCGAAGCCGCATCATGCATTCGACGCGGGTGCGGCCGTGCACGATCAGCTTGCCGATCAGGCTGTCATAATAGGGAGGGATGCGATAGCCCGCATAGGCGCCGGAATCGACGCGCACACCAAGACCGCCGGGCGCATGGAAGAGCGTGATCGTGCCGGGCGAGGGTACGAAGGTGCGCGGGTCTTCCGCGTTGATTCGGCATTCGATGGCGTGACCCTGGAAGGTCACGTCTTCCTGCTTGACGGAAAGCCCGCCGCCGGATGCGACGCGAATCTGCTCATGCACGAGGTCGATGCCGGTAATCGCTTCGGTGACCGGATGCTCCACCTGCAGGCGGGTATTCATTTCGATGAAATAGAACTCGCCATTCTCGTAGAGGAATTCGATCGTGCCGGCACCGCGATATTTCAGCTTCTTCATGGCATCGGCGCAAGTCTGGCCGATCTTCATGCGTTGCTCGACATTGAGGGCGGGGGAGGTCGCCTCTTCCCAGACTTTCTGGTGACGGCGCTGCAGCGAGCAATCGCGCTCACCGAGATGGATGGCGTTGCCTTCGCCATCGCCGACCACCTGGATTTCGATATGGCGCGGCTTTTCGAGATATTTCTCCATGTAGACGGCCGGGTTGCCGAAGGCCGCCGCGGCTTCCGAACGGGCGGTACTTACCGCTTCATCGAGGTCGTCCTCGGTCTTCGCGACCTTCATGCCGCGCCCGCCGCCGCCGGCCGTCGCTTTGATGAGAACGGGAAAACCGATCAGCCTGGCGGTCTCCAGCGCGTCTTCCGGCTTGACTTCGCCGTCCGAGCCGGGAACCACGGGAATACCAAGCTCCATTGCCGTCTGCTTGGCCGTGATCTTGTCGCCCATCAGCCGGATGTGCTCGGCGGTCGGACCGATGAAGGTAATGCCATGCGCTTCGAGGATTTCGGCGAACTTGGCATTTTCCGACAGGAAGCCGTAACCGGGATGAACCGCGTCGGCGCCGGTGATCTCGCAGGCTGCGACGATCTGATGGATGTTCAGATAGCTTTCGCGCGACGGCGGCGGGCCGATGCAGACGCTCTCGTCGGCAAGCCGCACATGCATGGCATCGGCATCTGCCGTGGAATGGACCGCGACGGTCGCAATTCCGAGTTCCTTGCAGGCACGCAGCACGCGAAGTGCGATTTCACCGCGGTTGGCTATGAGGATCTTGGAAATCATGGGGCTTACTCGATGACGACGAGTGACTGGCCATACTCGACCGGCTGAGCGTCGTTGACCAGGATCTCCGTGACCTTGCCGGATCGCGGCGACGGAATCTGGTTCATCGTCTTCATTGCCTCGATAATGAGGAGAGTTTGGCCTTCCTTCACGGTTGCGCCAACCTCTACGAACGGCCGGGCACCCGGTGCCGGCGAGAGGTAGACGGTGCCGACCATCGGCGCCGTGACGGCGTTCTTGTTGTCCTGAGGAGCGGCGACAACCGGCGCAGCAACCGCGGCCGGAGCGGGTGCCTGAGCGAAGGCAGGTCCCGCCGCAATCGGCGCCTGAACGTATTGCATCGCACCGGCGCGGGACACGCGGATGCGCAGATCGTCCTGTTCGACTTCGATCTCGGTGAGGTCGGTATCGTTGAGGATGTTCGCGAGGTCGCGGATCAGTCCCTTGTCGATCCCGTTCTTCTTCTCAGACATGGCAAACCCTATTGTTCTGTTTATCTTGTCACGCGGTTATGGATTTCAAGGCGTGCAGCGCGAGTACGTAGCTCGCGGTGCCAAAACCGCAGATCACGCCCTTCACGGCCGGTGCGATCATCGAATGGTGGCGGAACTCCTCCCGCGCATGGACATTCGAGATATGGAGTTCGACCACCGGCACGGAAATCGCGCGGATGGCGTCATGCAGTGCGATGGAGGTGTGGGTGTAGGCGCCGGCATTGATGGCGATGCCGACGACAGCCTTGTCGCCGGCCTCATGGATCCAATCGACCAGGACACCTTCGTGATTGCTCTGGCGGAAATCGACCTCGAAGCCCAGTTCCCTGCCGGCTGCGATGCAATCGCTCTCTATGTCCTTCAGCGTGCTTCCGCCATAGATGCCGGGTTCGCGCTTTCCCAGCATGTTGAGGTTGGGGCCGTTGAGGACGAAGACCGTTTTGCTCATCAGTAATCTATTGTTCCATCCAGAAATTCAGCGGCCACCTATAGACCGGTGAGACGGCAAGGAAAAGCCCCCGGCTTGCCGAAAGCCGGTGCGTCCACTGCAACGAAAGACCGGAGGGTCGAAAGCCGCCTCAGCAGGTCGCCTTGCCGCAGGCGCGGACATTGGCGACCTTCGCCTCTATCACATCGAGACCGACAGCGCCGAAGACCGCCTCATTGCCGACGATATAGGTAGGCGTTCCGGTGATGCCAATGCTGTTGGCAAGCTGGTAGGCCTGCCGCACCAGGTCGTCATTCGGGTTTTCCACCATCGACTTTCGGATCGCCGCCTCGTCGATGCCGAGAGAGGTTGCCACGGCGATAGCTGTCTCTTCAGAGGCGTGCGCCTGCTCGCCGAGGAGCGCTCGATGGAATTCGGCATATTTGTGCGGTGCAAGCAGGCGGATGGCGTTTGCAACCCGGTGTGCGGCTAGCGAGTCCGGCCCGAGAATCGGGAATTCTTTCAGAATGAAACGGATATTCTTATCCTTGGCCAGGATCTCGTCCATGTCGGAGAGCGCCCGCTTGCAATAGCCGCAATTGTAATCGAAGAACTCGACGATCGTGACGTCGCCCTTCGGATTGCCGAGGGTGATATCGGCCGGCGAGGAGAATATTTCCGTCTTGTTTCCCTCGATGGCTTGGGTGGACTGTGCGACGCGCTGGGCCTGCTGCTTGGCCTCCAGTGCGTTCTGTGCCTCGATCAGGACCTCGGGATTCTGGGTCAGATATTCCCGGATGAATTCGCCCATCTCTTTTTTCTGCTGGTCATCCAGCGCGAGGGCGGGCACGGCGGTGGAAAATGCCAGGGCCGCCATCGAACCGGCAGCAAGCGTCTTGAACAGGCGGGTCATCCATATCCTCATCGGTCGGGGCACACGAATCCGGCGCACCATTGTTTCGGTTTGCGCTGAAAGTAAGCCAGTCGGGCCCTTCAAGAAACTGCAAAATCGTCGCCAAGCGGTTTCGGCCGCGTCACAACTGCGTATGCGGGTTTGATCTCCAGCCGCTGGATGCCCTAAATTGGATTCGTATTCAAGCAGTTGGCGGTGTTTCCGGAATCTCTCTGGTAGGCCGTTGAATCGATTTCTCACCTCGAGGGAGAGGCGGCAGGCCAAATGAAAAACGGCCGCTCACGAGCGACCGTTTTGTGCTATCCGACCCGATGGGCGCGGCTTAGAAGAAGCCGCGGCGCTGCCACCAGCCGGCTTTCTTGGGCTTTGTCGGCTCGCCGTTCGAGGTTGCCGCCTCGGAACTTTTCACGACGGCCTCGGCCGAGGAAGAGATGTTCGAGGCGCGGTTGGCGCGGCTCGGCTTCGCATCGCCGGCATCGGCCTGTTCGACTTCCGACAGAGGGGATTCTTCGGCCGTCGCTTCAGCGGCAGCTTCAGGCTCCACGCCCAACGCAGCCTCGACCTGCTCGACGACAACCTCCACCGGAGCGGTTGCCTCCTCCATAGGGGATGCCTCCGTGTCTGCCGTGGCTGAGGCCTTGCCGCGACGGGAGCGACGTGGCTTGGCGGTGGTTTTGCTGGCCGGAGCCTCTTCCGTCTCGGGGGATGCCTGCACGGCTTCCACAGCGACTTCCTCGGGAGCTTCCATTGCCCCCACGGTTTCACCTTCCTCTGATCCATCGGCTTCCGCACCTTCGTCGGAACCGTTCAGTTCAGGGATTTCGTCGCCGTTACGATTGCGGCGGCCACCACGCTTGCCGCGGCGGCGGCGCTTGCGCTGTGAGCCTTCGTCCCCCTGGTCGTCCGACGTTGCTGTGGTTTCGGGCAAATCGTCCTCACCGTCGTCGCCTTCGTCCTCGTCGGTGATGGCGTCGTCCTCGGAGCCGGTCGGTGCGGCCTGGGCCTCGCCTCCACGGTCACCGTTGCGGCCGCGGCGCCGGCGCCGGCGCTTGCGCTTGCGTCCGCCCTGTTCCTCACCCGGCTGGGCACGGTCCTGGGGAGACGCGGCCTGTACTTCAACTACTTCTTCGTCCTCTTCCTCATCCGACTCGATGACGTAGTCATCCTCATCTTCGACGGGAAGTGCCGCAAGCTGCATCAGGCTTTCGATCTTGACCGGGTTTTCCACCGGTTCGCCTCGGTCGATGGCGAAATGGCTCGAGCCGATGCTGACGTCCGATTCGATGAAGATCGAGACGCCGAAACGTTTCTCGTAATCGGTCACTGTCGCGCGCTTCTGGTTCAGCAGATAGAGCGCGATATCCGGCGTAGTGCGGACGTTGATGTCATGCGTGGTATTTTTGAGCAGATATTCCTCGACACCGCGAAGCACATGCAGGGCGACGGACGACTGTGAGCGCACATGGCCGGTGCCGCCGCAATGCGTGCAGATCTGCGTCGTCGATTCAAGCACGGAAGCGCGAATGCGCTGGCGCGACATTTCGAGCAGGCCGAAATGCGAGATACGACCGACCTGGATGCGGGCGCGATCGTTCTTCAGGCAATCCTTGAGCTTCTTTTCGACGGCGCGATTGTTGCGCTTCTCCTCCATATCGATGAAGTCGATGACGATGAGGCCGGCAAGGTCGCGCAGGCGAAGCTGGCGTGCCACTTCTTCCGCCGCTTCCAGGTTCGTCTGGAGCGCGGTCTCCTCGATCGAATGTTCGCGGGTCGAGCGGCCGGAGTTAACGTCGATGGCGACGAGTGCTTCGGTCTGGTTCATGATGAGGTAGCCGCCGGACTTCAGCGTCACCTGCGGCTGCAGCATTCGGTCGAGCTGTGCTTCGATGCCGGAGCGCGAGAAGATCGGATGCAGGTCGCGATAGGGCTGGACCACCTTGGCATGGCTCGGCATCAGCATCTTCATGAAGTCTTTTGCTTCACGATAGCCTTCCTCGCCGGAAACGATGATCTCGGAAATATCCTTGTTGTAGAGATCGCGGATCGACCGCTTGATCAGCGAACCTTCCTCGTAGACTAGGCATGGGGCGGTCGAATTGAGCGTCAGCGTACGGACGTTTTCCCACAGACGCATCAGGTATTCGAAGTCGCGCTTGATCTCGACGCGGGTACGGTTGGCACCGGCGGTACGCAGGATGACGCCCATGCCTTGCGGCACGTCGAGCTCGCGGGCGATTTCCTTCAGGCGCTTGCGATCCTGCGGGCTGGTGATCTTGCGGGAAATGCCGCCGCCGCGTGCCGTGTTCGGCATCAGTACGGAATATCGGCCGGCAAGCGAGAGGTAGGTGGTGAGCGCTGCGCCCTTGTTGCCGCGTTCCTCCTTGGCAACCTGGACGAGCAGGATCTGGCGGCGCTTGATGACTTCCTGGATGCGGTATTGCTTGCGCGGCTTGCGGACAACGCGGTCCGGAACCTCTTCCATTGCATCTTCGGCGCCGACCGATTCGATCACTTCCTTCTCATGGCCGTCGTCATCGTCGTCGTCATCGTCATCGCGACGATGACGGCTATCGACATCTTCCGAGATCGTATCGGTATCGACCATGGCGGCCATTTCACCGGGCGTGGAGCCTTCGTCGTCGCTATTGGAAACGGTGGCCGTTTCGCCCTCGGACGTTGTGTCTTCGGCGACAGCTTCCACCACCTTCTTGCGGGAGCGGCTGCGCTTCGGCTTCGCCTTCGGCTTTTCCGCCTCTTCGCCGGTTGCTGCCTCTGCTTGGACCGGCTCGGCTTCTTCCGCAACCGTCTCGGCCGGTTGTTCACTCTCGCCCGGTCCGGCGGCGATGCCGATGTCCGGCTGTTCCTCGTTGGCGAGATCGATCACCGGATCGGCAGATTCGGCCTCGGCGATCTTGCGCTGGTCCTCCGCCTCCTGCTGCATTAGGGCCTGACGGTCGGCCAGCGGTATTTGATAATAGTCGGGATGGATCTCGGCGAAAGCCAGAAAACCGTGGCGGTTGCCGCCGTAGTCAACAAAAGCGGCCTGCAGGGAGGGTTCGACCCTCGTCACCTTCGCCAGATAGATATTGCCGCGTATCTGCTTCTTATGTTGTGATTCGAAATCGAACTCTTCGATGCGGTTGCCGCGAACGACGACTACGCGCGTCTCCTCTTCGTGAGACGCGTCGATAAGCATTTTGTCTGCCATTGAAATTCTGCTCCTCGGCGCTGCCGGGGGCGTGCAGGAAAGTCCTTGGTGAGGACTGACCCGTCATGCAAAACGGTCGTTGCGCCGGATAAAGATGTTCCCGTCGGGCGCGGTTGTGGCGGCAACCGGAAAGATGACGGGGCTCCTTGCTCCCTTGATCTTCCCAGGTACTGAAAATTGTGCCGCGACATCAAAAACCAAACGAGAATGACGATACCTAAGGCCCTCGGGCCCGATGAATGTGCTCGGTTATGAGCGGTGGGTGGCACGCCACCCCGGATTGTTCCGGCCACCGCCGGATAGATCGAGTATCAGGAATAAAGTGTAGCGACGGCGGATGACTGTCGGTCTTCGGCGCCGGGTCCTCGTTGCGGCTGGCAGCCAATCGGCAGACTATCCCGTCAACACTTTAACCTTCATGCGCGTTGTATGGTTTATCTGTCACAATAGCAAGGGAAAAGCCAAGTTCGCCATATTCTGGATGGAATTAGGTTTCCTATGGATGGCAAGGAGCAGGCGGTTGATTCGCATCTTTCGACGTGCAAATGCCTTCCGGATCGGACAGTTTGATGCGGGTTAACCGAGGGGCGCCGGGGGCTTTGAATGCAGGTTTCTGTTTGAGGGCGGGCGTGAAGGTAAGTGCAGTGGAAGCCTGCGGCGCGGACCCGAAAGACATTTGGGCGCGAATCGCTGTTGTGTTGCCGCTTCTGATCGGCTTTGTCGCAGCATTCATGCCCGCCTTCGCGCACGCGGCGGCGACGCAACCGCTTCTTGCTTTCAGCGCGCGGGTCGCCGGCGACGATGCGCGCACCCGCATTGTCATCGATTTTGAAAAGAAGCCGGAGTTTTCGGTCCATTACCTCACGGCGCCGGAGCGGGTGATCGTCGATCTGCCGGCGACCGCCTTCGGGTTTCCCGCCGAAGAACTCGCGGCCCGCGGCCTCTTCAAGGACATTCGCTACGGCACGATGGACGAATCGAGCGCCCGTATTGTGCTGACGGCCAAGAAGCCAGTGAAGCTTGTGCTTGCCGAAGCGCAGCCGAACGACAACGGTAGCTATCGCCTGGTACTCGACGCCGAAATGACGTCGAAAGATACCTTTGCCAATCTCGTCAAGACACAAAGCTGGGAAATGCCCATCGAAGCGGTCTCTGATGCGCTCGGGCTAGCCGAGCATGACAATGTCTTCACGGTGGCCGTCGATGCCGGGCATGGGGGGATCGATGCCGGTGCGGCAGGGGCGGGGACCAATACACCGGAAAAGACGATCACGCTTGCCTTTGCCAAGATGCTCGCCGAGCGGTTGAACGAGATCAACGGTATCAAGGCCTTCTTGACGCGCGATGACGATACCTTCCTGTCGCTTTCCGAACGCGTCACGCTCGCGCGCCAGGGGCGTGCGGATCTCTTCGTCTCCCTGCATGCCGACACGCTGGCGCAGAAGGATATCCGCGGTGCGACCGTCTACACGCTTTCCGACAAAGCTTCCGACCGGATGGCGGAAAATCTCGCCGCCCGCGAAAACCTGTCCGACGAGCTTGCCGGCTACAGTATCAAGAGCGGCCCTCCGGAGGTTGCCGATATTCTGCTCGACCTGACGCGCCGGGAGACGCAGGCGTTCTCGATTGCACTCGCCAACAATGTCGTTGAGTCCTTCGAAGGCCAGGTCGGACTCATCAACAATCCGCATCGTTACGCCGGTTTCCAGGTGCTGCGGGCGCCCGACATTCCGTCCGTACTTTTGGAGCTCGGTTTCCTGTCCAACCTGGAGGATGAGAAGTTGCTGCTGGACGAAGGCTGGCGGGAAAAGGTCACCGGTCGACTTGCCGATGCCGTCCGGCGCTATCGGGATCGTGCGCTGGCAAACGGAGGCTGATGCGCGGCTCGCGTGGCTGCACTGCCACAAGCGGCGGCAATGTCGGGCCGTTGGTCGCGGTGGGATGGGATTTGGCGGCTCAAGCCCTATTTTACTCACATTCGGGCGGTTACTCGACGAATATCAAATGCAATGGATGACGGACGATTGATCCGCTTTTGCCTTGCGCTCATGTAATCACCGTGCAAAACGCCTCAATCCGTGCGATGGTGTGTTTCACGCGCCGAAGGAAAGCCGAACGGTAGCTGCGATATGGTCAGATTGATTGGTTATCTCTTTGGATTGGCTTGCGTCCTGTTTTTGGTCGTGGCTGCCGGCGTGGGTATTTATCTCAGCGGGATGACCAAGGATCTGCCGAATTACGAGGTGTTGGCTTCCTACGAGCCGCCGGTGGCCACCCGCGTTCATGCCGGCAACGGCGCACTGATGGCCGAGTACGCCCGGGAGCGGCGGCTCTTTTTGCCGATCCAGGCGGTGCCGGACCGTGTCAAGGCTGCCTTCCTGTCTGCGGAAGACAAGAATTTCTACAATCATCCCGGCATCGACATCACCGGCCTCGGTCGCGCAATCATCACCAACCTGCAGAACCTCGGCTCCGGTCGCCGTCCGGAGGGCGCATCGACCATCACCCAGCAGGTCGCGAAGAACTTTCTGCTCACCTCCGACCAGACGATCGACCGCAAGGTCAAGGAGGCTATCCTCTCCTTCCGCATCGAACAGACCTATTCGAAGGACAAGATCCTCGAACTCTACCTGAACGAGATCTTCTTCGGCCTGAATTCCTACGGCATTGCGGGTGCCGCGCTCACCTATTTCGACAAGTCGGTGACGGAGTTGACGACGGCGGAGGCCGCCTATCTGGCAGCCCTTCCTAAGGGGCCGGCGAATTATCATCCCTTCCGCCGGGAAAAGCAGGCGATCGAGCGCCGCAACTGGGTCATCGATCGCATGGCGGAGAACGGTTACATCACTCAGGCCGATGCGGACGATGCCAAGAAGCAGCCGCTCGGCGTCAAGCCGCGCCGCAGCGGCACCCATCTTTTCGCTTCGGACTTTTTTTCAGAAGAGGTCCGCCGCCAGATCATCGACCGTTACGGCGACAAGGCGCTCTACGAAGGCGGGCTTTCGGTCCGCACCTCGCTCGATCCCGATCTGCAGATTATCGCGCGCCATGCCCTCCAGAACGGTCTTCTCGATTATGACGAGCGTCGCGGCTTCCACGGCCCGATTTCCCAGATCGGCATGACGGGCGATTGGGGGCCGGAACTTGCCAAGCTGCCGTCGCTCCGCGACGTGCCGGAATGGAAGCTTGCGGTCGTTACCGACGTTTCGGCGCAATCAGTTTCAGTCGGCCTGCAGCCGTCCACCGATTCGAACGGCAAGGTCGATCCCGCTCGTGAAACGGGGACGATTGCTGCCGACGACATGAAATGGGCCTTCCGTGACGCGACCGGCGCACGCAAGACGGCGAAGTCGCCGGAGGGCGTGCTGAAGCCGGGCGATGTCGTCTATGTCGAGCCGATTGATGAAGCGGCAAAGACCTACCGGCTGCGCCAGCCGCCGAAAGTGCAGGGCGGTTTCGTGGCGATGGATCCCAATACGGGGCGTGTGCTCGCCATGGTCGGCGGCTTTTCTTATGCGCAGTCGGAATTCAACCGCGCCACGCAGGCGATGCGTCAGCCCGGTTCGTCGTTCAAACCTTTCGTTTATGCGGCAGCGCTTGACAACGGCTACACGCCGGCCTCCGTCATTCTCGACGCGCCGATCGAGGTCGTTACGGGCGGCCAGGTATGGAGACCGGAAAACTATGGCGGCCAGTCAGCCGGCCCATCCACGCTCAGAACAGGCATCGAAAAGTCCCGAAATCAGATGACCGTGCGCCTGGCCCAGGACATGGGCATGGAATTGGTCGCCGAATATGCCGAGCGTTTCGGCATTTACGACAAGATGCTGCCCGTGCTTGCCATGTCGCTCGGTTCCGGCGAGACAACGGTCATGCGTCTGGTCTCGGCCTATGCCGTGATCGCCAATGGCGGCAAGCAGATCAAGCCGACGGTCATCGACCGCATTCAGGATCGCTATGGCAAGACGGTCTTCCGTCATGAGGAGCGCACCTGCGAGGGCTGCAACGCCAACGACTGGGCGAACCAGGAAGAGCCGACCGTGATCGATAATCGCGAGCAGGTTCTCGACCCGATGACCGCTTACCAGATCACATCGATGATGGAAGGTGTTGTTGCTCGTGGTACGGCCGCAGGTAAGATCCCGGTGAAGGACCGTCCCGTCGCCGGCAAGACCGGGACCACCAACGACGAGAAGGATGCCTGGTTCGTAGGCTTCACGCCGAACCTGGTCGCCGGTCTCTATCTCGGCTTCGATACGCCGGCGCCCCTCGGTCGCGGCGGTACGGGTGGTTCGCTCTCCGCGCCGATCTTCGGTCAATTCCTGGCGGAGGCCGCCAAGCTGATGCCGGCGGAAAAGTTCCATGTGCCGGAAGGCATGCAGTTCATCGCCGTCAACCGCAAGACTGGCATGGCGGCCATGGAAGGCGAGCCGGATACGATCGTCGAGGCCTTCAAGCCCGGCACGGGACCGGCCGATGTCTTCCAGGTCATCGGCGAGGGCGAATATATGACCCAGGACCAGATTTTCAACAATTCGCCCCAGGCCCAGCAGGCCGTGACTTCGGGCATGCCGGGTCTCTTCTGATCGTATTCTCGATAGGTCGTATATCGGACGCGGGCTTTACATCCGGGTCCGGTGCAACTATGTCCACGGCACCTTTAAATTCCAAACATAGCGGGTAAGAGCAAGCGCAATGCGTGCGGAAATCATCAATGTAGTCGACGAAATCAAGCAGGCCATAAGCCTGCTGAGGAGGCATCTTTGACTGGGACCAGGCGGTAAGACGGCTGGACTGGTTGAACAACAAGGCAGAGGACCCAAACCTCTGGAACGATGCGGCTGAAGCGCAAAAGCTCATGCGTGAACGTCAGCAGCTCGAGGACGGCATCAGCGGTGTGAAAGTCCTCGAACAGCAGCTCAAGGACAATATCGAGCTCATCGAACTCGGCGAGGAAGAGGGCGACGAATCGGTTGTCCGCGAAGCCGAGGATGCGTTGAAGGCATTGAAGGCCGAGGCGGGCCGGCTCCAGGTCGAGGCGATGCTCTCGGGCGAGGCCGATGGCAACGACACCTACCTGGAAGTCCATTCCGGAGCAGGCGGTACCGAGAGTCAGGACTGGGCCAACATGCTGCTTCGCATGTACATCCGTTGGGCCGAGCAGAACGGCTTCAAGGTCGAGGTGCTGGAAGTCCACGAGGGCGAAGAGGCAGGCATCAAGTCCGCGACGATCCTTGTGAAGGGACACAACGCCTATGGCTGGTTGAAGACCGAATCGGGCGTTCACCGCCTGGTGCGCATCTCGCCCTATGACAGCAATGCGCGCCGGCATACGTCCTTTTCGTCCACCTGGGTCTATCCGGTCGTCGACGACTCGATCAACATCGAGATCAACGAGAGCGATTGCCGCATCGATACCTACCGTTCGTCGGGCGCCGGTGGCCAGCATGTCAATACGACCGACTCTGCGGTGCGCATCACGCACATACCAACCGGTATCGTCGTCGCCTGCCAGCAGGAGCGTTCGCAGCACAAGAACCGTGCCAAGGCGTGGGAAATGCTGCGTGCGCGCATGTATGAAGCGGAGCTGAAGAAGCGCGAGGACGCAGCGAATGCGGAAGCGGCATCCAAGACCGATATCGGCTGGGGTCATCAGATTCGCTCATACGTGCTGCAGCCTTACCAGCTCGTGAAGGATCTGCGCACCGGCGTGGAAAGCACGGCGCCGGGCGATGTGTTGGATGGCGACCTGAACGAATTCATGGAAGCCGCGCTTGCGCACCGCATCAGTGGCAAGCCCGACGTTGCCGTTGCCGACGTAGACTGACGAAATGATTTCAAGCTGATCCGAAAAAGCCCTGTCCGCAGGGCTTTTTTGTGCACGGCATCTGTCGCTGCACGTTCGTTCAAGACATGGGATTTGTCGTCATGCTACCGGTTTCTCGATGGGAGACCGGTCATGGACAACATAGTCACCTTCCTCGGTGCCGCCTTCGCTTTGACCGGTAGTCCCGGGCCGAATACGCTGAGCATCGCAGCGGCAGGGGCCGCTTTCGGGGCACGCCGCAGTCTCGGCTATATGGTCGGATTGCTTGCGGGCATGATTGTCGTGATGAGCGCTGTCGCCGCAGGCTTGACCAGTCTGGTATTGGCCATCCCCAATATGCTGCAGGTTCTGGCGCTCCTGGCGGTCGTCTATTTTCTCTACCTCGCCTGGAAAATAGCGACTGCGCCGCCGATTGGCGAGGAAACCGCAGCGGGGAGGGCTCCGACTTTTCCAGGCGGTGTCTTCCTGTCGCTCGTTAATCCGAAGGCCTATGCCGCGATGGGCGCCTTGTTTTCCGGTTTCACATTGGCCGTCGCCGATCCTGCAACGGACGCATTCTTCAAGATAGCTGTGCTGACGCTCGTGATCGCGGCAGTCAATCTGGCCTGGTTGTCTGCCGGGGCCACGCTGACACGTCTGTTTCGCGATCCTCTGGCCAACCGGATCGTCAACATAATTTTCGCGGCGCTTCTTCTCCTGTCGTTGCTGCCGGCTCTGATCCGGTAGGGAAGCTTGTGCCAGGCAGCCCACGGTTTGTCGCGGAGGGCACCTCTTGATGAAGGTGTTTATCGGCTGCATCGGCGGTACGCCGAACACCTTGCGGCGGGTATCAGGCGAACCTGCCCTTGAGGGAATCAAAACGGCCGGGCTTCATTGGCCCCGGCCGTACTGCTTCGAAAGATTCGCCTTCTATTCCGCCGCGGCCATGGCGCCGGCACGGCTGCGCAGCACGACCAGCGACAGCAGGAAGACGATCGTTGAGCAGATCGCGATGATCGTGATCATCGGCAGCGAGGTGCCGTCGACGAACAGGCCACCAACGCCGACGACGATGGCGGATGTCACGAACTGGATCGTACCCATCATCGCCGAGGCCGTGCCGGCGATCCGCCCGTGATGTTCCAGTGCCAGTACGGCGGCCGTCGGGATGATCATGCCGAGGAAGCCGTAGCCGCCGAACAGGAAGGCCGCCATCACGTCCAGCCTGTCGATACCGAGCGACGTGACGAATGCAAGGGTGACCATCATCGCCGCATAGCCGAGCACAGCACCGCGGATCACCTTCCGGAGCCCGATCTTGCGGGAAAGCCAGCCGTTCAGCTGCGACATGCCGATGAAGGCGACTGCGTTGCAGGAGAAGACGACGCTGTAGAAGGAGGGCGAAAGCCCGTAGTGCTCGATCAGCACGAAGGAGGAATTGGCCACATAGATCATGTAGCTCGACATGCCGAAGGAGGCGATGAAGACGAGCCCGAGATAATAAGGATCCTTAAGCAGGGTCGCATAAGATCGGAGCGCGCTGCCGATACTGCTTTCGCTGCGTGCCGCGGGCAGACGCGTCTCCTCCAGGAAAAACGTCGCGACGACGAGACCGAGAGCGCCCGCGCCGACCATGACCCAGAAGATCAGCCGCCAGTCGCCGAAGACGGTGACGATGCTGCCGGCAAGCGGCGCCAGGATCGGTGAAACGCTGAAGACCAGCATCAGCCGCGACATGAGCTGGGCGGCGGCAGGGCCGGTATGCAGGTCGCGGACGATGGCGCGCGAGATGACGACGCCGGCGCAGGCGCCCGTGCCCTGCAGGAAGCGGAAGGCGATCAGCCAGTCGATCGAAGGCGACAGCGCGCAGCCGATCGCGCCGATGGCATAAAGCATCAGGCCGACATAGAGCGGCCGCTTGCGGCCGAACATGTCGGAAAGGGGACCATAGACGATCTGCGATACCGCCATTGCAGCGAAAAAGGAAATGAGGCTCGCCTGCACCGCGTGGCTGTCGGCGTTGAGGTTGGCGCTGATGGTGGGAAGAGCCGGGAGATACATGTCGAGGGCGAAAAGCCCGATAGCGGAGAGCAGCCCGAGCGATAGGGCATGCGACGGTACTCTGCTTTGCATTGGAAAAAACCTTTCCCGTCACCACATCTGCCGTGATACGACAGGGCGGAAGACGATTATGGGAGATGAATATGAAAGCCGGCCGCGGGCGGGGAAATAGGCTCAGGCAATCATGTAAAACATTTTGGACACAATTGTCCAATTGGTCAAGTGCCTGTATGGTCATGTCATGAAAAATTCGTCTGCCGAACTCACGCACGAAGCCGGGATATGGCCGGCGCCACAGAACAAGCGCCAGGCGATCCTGAATGCCGCGGCCGATGTTTTTGCCGAGCAGGGCTTTGCCGGCGCAAGCATCGACGCGATTGCGGCAAGGGCAGGGGTCTCGCGCCAGACGATTTATAACCAGTTGGGCGACAAGGATAATTTGTTCAAGGTCGTGGTATCGGACATTACCGATCGCTCCAGCGCCGGTTTCTTCCGCGTGCTCGATACATTTCCCGTCGCACCACAGGATCTCGAAAAGGAGCTGGCGCTGTTTTCGGCGCAGCTCTTGCGCAAGGCACTGTGCGATCCGAACGGTCGTTGGCTGCGCAAGCTGGTGGAGACGGAAGGCGCGCGCTTCCCAGGGCTTTTCGAGACCTGGAAGGAATACGGACCGGGCAAGAAATATCCCGCGATTGCCGCGCGACTCGCCCAGCTTGCCCATGCAGGGTATCTCGAAATCGACGATCCGGGACTGGCGGCTCGTCAGTATATGGCGCTTCTGGCAACCGACCTGCGCTACGATCAGCAGATCGGCCGACAGACGCCGGAATCGGAAATCGATCGCATGGCGTCGGATGCGACGCGTACTTTTCTGCGCGCATTCGCCCGCAAGCGCTGAGATTTCAGTTATTGAACTGTTCGGCGAGAATTCGGTCGGACCAGGAATGGTTTGGATCGGAGAGGATGCGCGCGGTAATGTCCGTCGATTGCGCCACGCGTACATGCAGGACCGACTTGACTTCCGCATTGTCGGCCACCGCGTTGACGGGGCGTTTTTCCGGTTCGAGGATGTCGATGTCGACGCAGACATGGTTCGGCAGCAGTGCGCCTCGCCAGCGCCTCGGCCTGAATGCCGAGACCGGAGTCATGGCAAGCAGCGGCGCCTCGAGCGGCAGAATTGGGCCATGGGCGGAGAGATTGTAGGCGGTGGAGCCAGCCGGCGTCGCGATCATCAGGCCGTCGCAGATGAGTTCTTCCAGCCTCACATGGCCGTCTATCACGACCTTCAGCTTCGCCGCCTGATATGACTGCCGGAAGAGATAGACCTCGTTGATGGCAAGTGCGACGGATGTCGAGCCGTCCTCGTTGGTGGTCGTCATCTTGAGCGGATGGAATTCGTTCTCGATCGCGTCGCCGATCCGCTCGTCGAGCTTTTCAGTGCGGTAATCGTTCATCAGGAAGCCGACCGAGCCGCAATTCATGCCATAGACGCTCTTTCCCGTATTGATCGTCTCGTGCAACGTCTGGAGCATGAAACCGTCGCCGCCGAGCGCCACGATCACATCGGCCTCCGCAGTCGGGACGTTGCCATAGAGGCGCACGAGCTCTTCGAGGCCGGATTGCGCCTCCGGTGTTGCGGAAGCGATGAAGGCGAGCTTTTTCGGCTGGGGCGACATGAAAGGACCTTTAACGGTGTCGCCGACTGACGCGGCGCGCAACGGATGCTCTAACCAGGTGAGCTAACACGGCCCGGTGAGGAGGGCCGTGCCGGCGGGACGGTCTTAGGTACAGGAAAAACCGGGTTCCGGACAAGCGCCTTGCGTCGTTGGAACGTGCCGCGGCGGCGCGAGCGGAATGGAAGGTTGATCTGATCGCGACGTTTTTCCCTTTACAGGAAGGAAAAATCTGCTAACTCCCCGTTTCGAAAGTGCCCTTGTAGCTCAGTTGGTAGAGCACCTGATTTGTAATCAGGGGGTCGCGGGTTCGAACCCTGCCGGGGGCACCAGTCATTTCATAGTCATATCAATGACTTAGTGACCAATCCGCCAAAAAATGGCGGGTTTTTCATGCGCCACTTGTTTAACCAGAATTACCATGTTTTCCGGGCTTTTACTTAGAGTAGCTGGGATTCGTTGGAACATGGATGGCGCATGCCGTCAGCACGCAGTTCGTTGGTGTGCAAAATTTTCGCACCAACGGAGCCGCCCTGCTTTCACAGGACGGCTTGATACCGTATGAGACGCGCCCCGCTTGTGTGGTCGCGGTGTGGTGGTGGCGCGTCTCCGGTGTGGGTGGAGCCCCTGGCCCGATTCGAACGGGCGTCATCCTCTACGGCTTCGCGGGGTAGAAGACCCGGACCGATACAGGGGCGAAACTCTCAGTTGGCGACGAGGTATCCAGAACGGACAGCACGCGTCGGCCTCTCGACACGGTCGCCCTTGACGTGGATGTAGAAGATTTGCTCGCCGCTGGACGTGACAGACCGCGCAATAACGCTCGCCTTCATTCCATGAAACTTGACCCGCTGGCCGATGGCGAACTGCCAGGAAACTTGCTGATCGTTAACTACGACACTCATAATTCCAACCCCTCGAATTGTCACTGTGATTATCACCGTGTATTAGAGGTGTACGACACAGTTGCATTTAAGTCAAGCACACTGTGATAGCCAAAAAGTACATGGTGATATTTTATGACTCCCTCACAAATGAGAATGGCCAGAGCAGGACTTAAAATCGGCGTTCGAGACCTTGCAAAAATGGCAGGCGTGACCACTGCGACAATTACGCGCTATGAAAACGAGCACGCCGACTTACTGGCAAGCACGCGCGATAAAATACAGCGCGCACTTGAGGAAGCCGGAGTCGAATTTCTCCCGGAAAACGGAGAAGGACCGGGCGTAAGGCTCAAAAAGCGCTGATCTAAAATCTGACAAATTTGTCAAGATATCAGATGTTTAGCCAATCTATCACGCGTTGACTTCACTCCGATTCCCGATCTATGGTGGCGGGAATATGGGGGTATGCCGTGAAACAGACTAAGCCAGAAAAGCGTGCCGCGGCGGAATATGCCAAGGCAGCGACGCCAACCGATTCCGAAATGGGCTGGCGTCGCGATGATGTAGAGCTCGCCTTCGTCGCTGGTGCCGAGTGGCAAAAGCGCGAGGCAGCATGAGGCGCGACCGTAGCCGCGCCTAATTTCGACCGGTCTTTTACCTATTTCGAAACACAGTCACTTGTATCTACCGAATGCCGCCATCGCCATAGAGCGACCGGTTCGACTCTGGAAAGAGAACAGCCTTCCTTCCGCTTGAGTCGTACTAATGCCGTAGGCGTTTGGCCACGCTTGAGCGACAGACCCTACAGACACTCCTATAACAAGTGGCGTTGCTACGAACGCCTGCGGAAACGTCCAAGTTTGAGCGGCGGACTGAAAGCCGCTACCGTCTGCAGTACCGACTGAAATCCCTGAGAACGTCTGGCTGAAGCACTCCATGCGACCAGAAGCGAACTTGATCCACCTCCCCACCGTGTCATCTCCACCTTCCTCAAAGATCGGGTCTCCCGTGTAGCGAGCAAGATTCCCGTTCGTCGGACTAATATAGACGTTAGGAAGGTTGCTGACGGTATTGTCGCGAGAGTCGAGGAGGTTCACGCGACTGTTAAACGTAAAGTTCCCTGTACTGGATTCCCACGTCGCAGCAACGCCAGTCTCGTTGAGTATCTCCAGGTCACCATCATTCTTCGATTTAAGACCACGATATGTGTCGTTTTGTGCGTCGTGATGCCCGAAGACAATGCTATCTGGGCGCCAATGCACGGCGTGGAAATATCTGGCCGCACCGGCCGCCGCGCGGTCGGTTCTAGCGCCGCCGCCGGTCACAGGCCGCTCGATGGAATAGCCATAGTTTGAGCCGGTCTTGTTTGTGCCTGGACTCCAATTGCGCCACGTTACATCGAACTCACGCAAACCACGGCGCACCCATCCATTATCGAAGCTTTCGCCGAAGATATGAACGGTGCAGTCATCCGTCGCAACTCCAGGACTGACCCCAGCATAGAAATCAATCTCAAGACCGGTTACTGCTGCTCCAAGGGTAATCTGGTTTTTCAGCCTTGTGTGCGGGAAATAAATCCGGTTGCATCGCTCAAGGAACACATGGTTATGGTTCTTGCCGGCCAGCCAGATATCGTTGATGTTTTGCGGGGAATACCCCTTCTCCTGCCCCTTGATGACAAGCTGCGGGCGCGGTTGCTTCCACGTCGCCGTTCCGGAGAAATCAGAAACGTACTGGATGTTCATTGAGAACGTCGTGGCGCTGTAGACTTCCTGAACCCGAAACGAGCTTCCGGAACGAGGCACAGGGGTGTCGTAGCCGGCGACCCCGGTCCCGTCCATATCGATCAGGTTGCTACCTTCGAATAGCAAGCCGCGCTGGAAGTAATGCGGCGTGGATAGCGTAACCTTGATGTTGTTGGTGTCGGTCGTGTCCCGAACGATCGAAGTGATCGTCTTGGTAAGCCTGTCCATGCTACCCTGCGGGTAATTGGCCGCACTCAGGCTATCGAAATAGCACTCCCAAATCTTGCCGACACGGATGGTGGATTCTCCGAAGAAATCGAGATCTTCAACGCCATCTTCCGTATCTGTATCGGAAATAATCGTGTTCAGATCGCCGCCCGTAACGAAGAAGTTGTATCTCTTGTTGCCGCGAGCATTGACGCCGCGCAGGTTAAGGCCCCCAGGTCCGCCGGTCGAGAACGGCCCGACAGATGCATTGCCAGCCCACGGCTGGACGCACACGCCGTCGCGGTTATTGTCGTGGCAATGGACGCCTTCGAATTCCGTATCGATGGCGGTCAGCACCAGCATACCGTATTTATTGGCGTTGAAATTGCAGTTTCGAATCCTTCCATGGTTGTCGCGGATGAACATCAGCCCAGCATTTGTATAATTATACGCGAAAACGTTCTCGATCAGGCACTCTCTGGTGCCGCTATACGTGCCGTCGAAGACGGCAGCCCAATTGTCGGGATCGCCATAAACGATCCCGTTTGCGTGCGTGCCAGCTCCGTCGAAATCAACGTTCGAAATTCGCGCGAACTGCGCAGCGCCGGCAGACGTGCTGTTGTCGTTGTAGAGCGCAATCGTCATCCCTACGATGCACGACTGATGGCCGACGCCGACCATGGTCGCCATACCGCCCTTCGGGTTCCATGTGTACGTCGTCCCGAATACGAACCTGCCTTGTGGAACGAACAGCCACGCTGAATTCGCGACCATTGGATTAACGGACATAGGCATGCTGTTGACGGCGTGGTAGGCGTTTATCCAGTTTGTTAATGCAGCGTCTTCCGCCGTGCCGTCGCCCTTGGCGCCAAACCAACGAGGAGATACCCTGCCATCCTGCAGAAATTCCTCGCGGACGAAGACATAGTTGCCTGTGGCGTTCTCGATCGCTAGGCCATGGTTGTCGATCGGTCTGGTCCAGTCTGCTGCGGCAAAGGTGATAAAACTACCGCCGCCGCCATCTAGTGACGTTGTGTGGCAGGCAATGGACGGACGAATGCTTAGCGACACCATGGTCTCAACAGACTCGTCTGGAAGCGCTGAGAGCGTTGCGATATTGGCAAGATTGCCAGCGTTGGCGGCTGCCGCTGCAGCTTCGGCTGCCGCAACAATCGCAGAACTCGTCTGATCGCTAACCAGTCGAAATGTCGAGCCAGACACGACGCCCATAATAATCATGCCAGCAGCTAGACCGCCGACGGATGGGTCGTTACCGCTATTGGTCTTGATCGCTAGAGGAGCGCCGCCATTGAACGAAACGGTAACGGCTGACGTTGTGTTCGCCTCAAAAACGTTCATCCATACTAGGGCAGATGCCGAAACTGGAATGCTCGTCGTCGCCTGAATTGCGTTTGCTGTGCCTGCGCCGACATCGGAAGCGATGATGAATGAAAAAGGCAGATCAGCAACGCGCGTCCACGAGCCGGTGCCAGACGCGCCGCTCTTCATGTAGATGCCATTATATGCTGTGGTGGCGTCGCCGATTACCCAGGCCGAAGAGTTGGCATCGTGTGCCAGATCAGCGAATAGGGCAGCGCGAGACGTGTAGATAAACCCGCCGCCGGCAGTGAAAGCATTGATAATGCCTTCATAGCCGGTCAGCAGCGTGCGAATGTCAGGTTTTTTTACTTTGTGGTTTCCGGACGCCGGGACGCCATCTGTCTCGTAGTCTCGGTAAACAGTTGCTGCAGTAGTAGCCATGATTTTTCCAGTCATGAAAAAGCCCGCGCAAAGGCGGGCGAAATTGAATTGTGGTTGTGGTGAGCGACTGGCGGCTATTCGAAGCCAGTACCGTCGTCGAATAGCGTTCCGTCATCGAACGGGATGCCGTCGGGATATTCTTCGGCGCGCGGCTCGATCGGCCGGCCGACTTCATCGGGCCAGGTCACCAGGCGCTTTTGCTCGTATCCATCAGCCGTCACCGTCACGAGGTCGAGGAAGCCACCGATGTTGAAGAACGGCTCGGTCTCTGGGTAGACTGGTGACGGACGCTTGCGCCCGCGCATGTATTCGAACAGCGCCGGACCTGCTTTTTCGAGTGGGCCAAGCATGTCGTCGAGGGTCAACCCGAGCGCCGGCAACTCGTCGACGCCCGGCATTTCGCCCTGCAGGAAGCCTGTCGGCGACTGCCGCAACTCGAAAGATGCGCCGGAGTCGTCCTGAAAGGTCTGAAAGCTCCAGCACATCGGGCCGCTGGTTTCTGAGATGCCACCCAATGCGATGCGTACCGGGCTGTCATAAGCTGCGGCTTCGGCGCATGCCGCGAGCGATCCGGAAACAATGGCAATCGTCTCGTCGACGGAACATGTAACTTCGGCCACCTTCAGGATCATATCGGCCAGCGCATCGATTGCGGGAACAGGCCCACTGCCAACGATGGCAAGCGGAATGTGTGGCGATCTGCGTACCTTGTCGCTGATGCCGACAAGGATTCCGTCCGGCGTGTAGCTGGCCCCGTCGCTTAGGATCTCGACTCGGTCACGGAACGGTCTAAATAGGAATGCAGTCATGCTGCCGCCCTTTCAAAAATAATAAGCTTGCCGTTCAAGGCACCTTGCGCGGCCGTCTCAGCCTGTAGGGCCAAGGTCCGCTCTTTGATTTGCTCGATTTCGCGCTGATACTCATTGGCGCCGCGGCCACCGCCGCCGCGGCCACGTCCTCCTCCGCCAGAAGACTTTGATGGAGGTGGAGCAAAGTCGCTGGTTGAAACAGGCTTTACCGCAACCGGCCTGCGAGCTCCGCCGCGCGTCTTTGATCCGCCCATCTGGCCGTTTGTGCTGCCAGTTACAGCCTCGATGCCGTTTGGCCCTACCTGATAGCCTTCGACAAAATCAGGAAGCGCCGCAGCAGCCGCCCTGACCTGCGCCAGCTTTCCGAGAACTTCATCAAGCCGCGCCATGGCCTCGACGTTGTCAAAGCCAAGTTCCGTGTTGAGCTTAATGCGCTCCTGAAGTAATTCAACCTCGCGTTCGAGAGCCTTGACGTCGTCCTCAGCCTTTTCCTTGTCGACATTGATAACATTGCCTTCGGCGTCAGTGGTGCCGGTCAGCTTGTTCAATTCGTCGAAAAGCTCGATCGTCGACAGGTAATCGCGGAATGCTTTGTCGGCGGACTGAATCTTGCTAATCAGGCCGGCAACGTCGAAGTCGTTGATTGCCTTTGCTGCGTTGTTTACGCCGCCGGCAAAGCGCTGGCTTGCCCCGGTAGCATTATTGAATTCACGAACGGAATCGATAAGCGCAGTCTTTAGATTTACAGTTGCCTGTTCGATCGTGAATACAGAGCCCGCAACCTTCTGCTGAAGAATCGGCGCCCCAGCTTCGAACGCTCTAAAAAACGCCTCAGACGAAATCTGTCCGTCGACCACAAGGCTTTTCAGCTTGGCTACGGAACCGCCAGCTTCTTTTAGGCCGGCAGCAACGGCCTGCGCGATTGTCGGTGCGCCCTCTAGGATGGAATTGAATTCCTCCGCCTGCACCTTGCCGCTGCCTAGCGCCTGGCCAAGCTGCAGAAGCGCTCCGCTTGCTGACTGTGCATCCGTGCCGGCGACGCGAAGAGCTAGAGCGACGTTGTTTGTGAAGCCAAGCAACTCCTCAGTGGTGACGCCAAGCTCTTTTTGGGCGAGCGCTGCCTTGCCGTACAACCCGGCAAGCGTTTCGATGGGTGCGCCGTTTGCGATGGCGGCCTGGTTAAGGCGTTTATAGACTTTTTCGAGCTCTGCGCCTGAAAGGCCCGCAACCTTTAGGGCGTTATCAATCTTCGTAGCGGCATCAGACAGCGCGCCAACCTCGCGCAGCAACTGTGCTGACGCAAACGCTCCGGCGATCTGCAGGCCGGTCCTTGCGAACGATGCCGCAATGGCTTTGCTGCTGGTGGTGGCCTTTTTCTGAATCGCGCCAAGCTGCTTGTTAGTCACGCCTTGCGCGCGTTTCATCGCGTTTTCAAATTTCTTGATATCGGCAGACAAACTGACGACCAATTTTTCCAAGTCCTGCGCAGCCATGCTGGCTCCTTCGTTTTTTTAAACCGCGAACAAGCTCAAATCGCTAAGGTCCGCGTCCTCGTATGAAGAGCGGCCAGAGGCGCCTTGAATGGCCCGTCCTGAAGCGATGATTGCCGCAACGGCAGGGTCGATCTTGTCTATCGACCGTTCCTTGACTGGCCGGCGGTTGCCGCTGGCGTCTGCGTATAAGACGACGTTGCCGACAGCCCATCGCAGCAGCGGATTGCCGCCGTGAATGAACTTTCGGTCAAACATCGTTGCTTCGAAATCGATGACGGGCCGCGCGAATGTGCCTATATTTTGCGGAAACTCGGCAACCGGCAGGCCATCTTCCTCTAGGGATTTCATGATGTCCTGCGCGTGCCATCGGTCGAATGCGACTTCCTCGACCTGAAAACGCTCTGTGAGACCGCGGATGTAGTTTTCAATAACCGCAGTGTCGATGGTGTCGCCGGGGCACTCGGTCAACCATCCTTGGTCTCGCCATAGGGGATAAGGCACGCCGTCTGTACGCCTGCGGATTGCACCTTCAGGGCAGAACGTCTGGACGTGCAACGCTATCCGACCGTCACCAGCGGGGATTGCCAGGCCTACCGCCGCAAGGTCTATTCGCTTGGCAAGGTCAACGCCAATCCACGCTGGCCGCCCCTCTAGGGCAGCAAGGTCCAGTTCGCCGGCATTTTCGTCCCATACATCAAGCGACCATTCGGGATTCGCCGCGCCGTCTAGCCACACATTCAAATGAAGCTGGCGGATCATTTCGCGGTCGGCTGGCCTGTGCTCTGCCTCCCGCACCATTTGGCGCAAGCCATCAACGTCCGGATACGGCGGATTGCATGACAAGCCAGGGTTTACGCGATGCCAAACTGCCTCGTCTCGCCAGTCTTCGTCAGGATCTGCCTCGAATATAATCGGTAGGAAGGCGTCGTCAGCAATCTGGCCAGTAGCTACCGCCTTTGCATATTTGTATGTCTCATACGCAATGTTTTCGTGGCCGACGCCAGCCGTTGTCGTGACGACAAGCAAGCTGCCTGGCGTCTTCACAAGGCCCGTTTTAATCGCGTCCCATAGGTCGCGCTTTTTCCATGCGTGGAGCTCGTCCACTAGGGCAAACACAGGCGTGCGTCCGTGCGCAGTAGCGGCATCGGCAGACATGGCGCGATAGAACGCGGACGACTTACGATGCGTGATGCGATTTTTAGTGTCTTGGACTTGGAAAGCCACCTCAAGCTTGGGATGCGCCTCGATGATCCCTTTCATCTCTTCCAAGGCAATGCGCGCCTGGTCACGGTCAACCGCGGCGCTAACAACCTGGCTTCCGGGGATGCGTTCTGGTCCCAAATGCAGCATGGCTAGAGCCGCGCCTAGCGTCGTCTTGCGATTTCCGCGGGGAATGAGCGCGAAAACAGTCTTAATCCGCCGCGTGCCGTCTGGCTTAGTGTCTCCATAAACCTTCCGAATGATGCGCTCCTGCCATCGGTCAAGCTGAAAAGCGCGGCCAGGTGCCTTTGATTTCGGGTGTTTTAGCGCCTTGAGAAAGGCAACGGCTCGCTCGCCTTTGCCGTGAGGATCTGGAATCGGGCTATCGTCGAAAAGCCATGCGGGATAGGACGCAAACGCAGATTTTGCGTTTGCGTCAGATGCTACTGAGGGCGTCGTCGTCATCGTCAATTGCGGCGCCCCCTTTATTTTTAGTGCGCGATGCTGGTGTCAGGCCAAGTTCCGCCGCAAGCCGACGCGATGCCTCGACGGCTTCCTTGACGAGCGTAGTGGCCGGGTGTCGCTTCAACTCACCAGTCGGTGACACGTATGTCTGGCCGTCTTTTGCTACGATGGCTTGCGCCTCGCGCATGCTGCTGACTGCTAGGCAATATGCCTCGACCGTGCCGAGCTCGTGCGCTGCGATCTTGTGATCAGCCACAAGCTGCGGCAGGACTCGCCGCCACTCTGCTTTCGCGTGCGCAGGCAGCCAGGCCGGCGGATTAGGAGCTACCGTCAGTGCGCCGTCGAGCGCCGTTACAGCGGCCTTTCTTCCTCGTGCCATAGGTCACCTATTCAAACGCATAGGAGCGACGCTCCCGGACGATGTCCCAGACGGACAGCGGCGTGTCGACGATAGTTGCCGCGACGACGGAAGCCTCGCGGTTTTCGTACCAATGGCCGACGAGAAGCATGACAGCCTCGATGACGTCGGAAGGAACGGTTGTGAATTCGGTTTCGATTGTGTAGCCTAGCAGTGACTCAAGATGAGCCTGCGCAGCGTCAATTTTCGACGTGATGAGCGCGTCATCGTCGTCGTAGAGAACTCGAAGATGCTCTTTCATGTCGTCCAGATCGACGATTGCCATGGATGAAAATCCTATATGCGGTGAATACAGAAGAAGGCTTCCGCGCTGGTCCTGGCCGAGCGGCGGGAAATTGACGACCTACCCCCACTTTGTGTTGCTCTACTGCAACACTCAGGGCTTGCGGCCGAATCCGCCTTCCTCGCGGATGGCTTTGCGCCTGTTGCAGATGGCATTGAATGGCTGCCAATTGGACCGCGACCAAAACAGGTGCATGTCGCCTTTCGGTCCTACGATGTGGTCGACCATATCGGCCTTCCGACCGCATCCACAGGCACAGAGCGGATCGCCAAGAGCGGCAAGCCAAGCTTGGCTCTCCTTACGCCACTTGCCATCATAGCCGCGGCTGGCGGCGCTTCCTCGTGCTGCGTCGTTGGCCTTCTGTGCAGCTACTGCACGTCGTTGACTGCAGTCGCAGCGCGTACCTTTCGGCACGCTGAAGCCGCACGGGCAGATGACATTGACCATGGTCTTTCCTTTTTGAATTGGGTGGGGAGAACCCGGCAGAGCTCTCCCCGTTGCGCAGGGCACCACCCCCACTTGCCTTTACACGCATCGCTTACATGTCCATGGGCGGCGACGATGCATGCTCTTGGACTGGCCAGGCCCCGTATGGATGCCGCCCAATCTGGTTACGCTACTGGCCGCGATGCAGCGTTGCCCTTGATAACACTGGCCGCAATGGGCGTGCCTGCGGCATGCGTGCCGCCGAAGTCTGCCAGCAGCTTGAGGTAACGCTTGTTGCCGATGTAGCCGACCTTGGTGATATCGGCTGCGGCGTGGGCTGCAATGAGCGACTTGATGATGCCGCCAGTGCCAACGGATGCCAGGCCGATAACGTCGTCAACAGTGACCGCCGAATAGGTGGAGTCGTCGTCGGAATGGGTGAGTTTGAATTCCACCTTGTTCGTGCCGGTGAACGTGATGCCGCCCACGCCAACGGAAATCTCGATAACGGCGGAGTCGAAGCCAAGCAGGTCGACTGCGGCGGGAGTGTTGTCGGCGTCGTAAACGGCCGCTGGGATGGCAACGGCAAAGCCGAGATTGTGATGAAGATCACGCATAGGAAGTCCTTTCGAAATGGGGAAGTAGGGCGGCGCTATGGCCGCCCGTTGATTGATGCGCGATTAGGAAGTCGCGATCTTCAGCTTGCGAAGCGCTTCGGCCATAACGACGTCAGCACCTACACGGCGGCGTGCATGGAAGCGAACCTTGCCGGTGGTTGCCTGCGTGAACGGGTCGCGAAGCATGGACATTGCGACGCGGTCATAGATCCGATATGCGCGGTTGAAATCGCCGAAGGCAATCGGGAAGGCGCCAGCGCCGATGTCTGGCATATCGACAGCCTCGATGATCGGGCGGCCGAGCAGCGTTGCCGGCTGGCCTGCCTGATACGACGGCTGCCAGATATACTGGTTGGTGGTATCCTTCAGGAGGCGAACAGCAGCAACGGTCGTTCCGTTCATCATCCACACGCCATTATTTCGGTAGAACGCCGGAAGGTCGTACATCATCGTGATGAGCGAGTCGGCCGTGATCGTCGATGCCGAGCCGGATACAACCTCAGTAATGCCGGCGGCAGCCATGAAGCCAACAGGCTTCTTCACGCCGTTGCCAGACACAAGCGCGACACCTTCGAGCCGGCCGAACTCTTCCGCCAGGTCGCTAGCGACTTCAGCCTCGACGTTGACAGCAGCGTCTTCAAGAAGCTGGACGCTAACGTCAACGTACGCCGCCATTTCATGAACAGGAATTTCAACCTGGCCGTAAGCAGACTGCGTTTCGGTGCGGGTTTCGGTTTCACCTACCCACGATGCCGTCGGCGTGCCGGTGCGCTTCGGAAGCACAACGCTGCCGGATGCGGTGGAACCGACGCGAGCAGCCTGGCGAACAGGCGAGATCTCGACGAGGTTCTTGAGAATTTCCGTCTGGAACTCCGCGGGGGCTAAGTAGCCGCCTCGCGTGTCGTCAGAGACGACGAGAGACTTGCGCTCCTCAGCCGGCATGATCTCGACGCCATGGCGAAGGAAGGACGTGAATGCCTTGCGCTCTTCGGTCGGTTCGTTGTCGTTGGCTGCCTTGCCGATGATGTTCGGGCGGGCAAGTGCGGTTTCAAGCTCGGCAATGCGAGCGACTAGCTTGTTGTCGTTATCCGCCTTTGCCTTGACTTCGGAAGTCAGGGCTTCAAGTGCGGTCTTTACCTCGACGATCTGTTCGTCGGATTCAGATTCGGATTTCGTTTCAAGAATGAGAGCGTGGCTCATTTGATGCCTTTCAATTTGCGGGTGGTGTCGTTCAGGGCGGCTACGAGCTCGGAAAAGCTGGTGGCCTGGTGTTTGACGGCCGAAATGGTCGCCGCTTCGTTCATCGCGAATGTCACAATCGACACCTCGCGAAGTTCAACTTCATGTAGAAGTCGCGTACCGGCTTTGCGGTCTAGCTCGTCGCGTACAGTACGATAGCCGATGGAAAGCGAGTCGTAGGCTCCGGCCTTCATGAGCGCGTACGTCTCACGGCCTTTGACGGTATCGAGGATAAGGCGACCAGTTGCCTTAAGCCCCTTGCCGTCCTCTTCGAATGACAGCCAGACGCCAACGGGCTCGCGGGTGTCGTGCTGGAGCAGCATCTTAACCTTGCTTGCCGGATAGGAAGCCATGGACTTCTTGAACGCGCCAGGCATGACCACGTCGCGGCCACGGTCCTTTACGCCGAACACGCTCGCATAACCTGTGAACGTGCCGTCTTCGGCGATTGCCTTAGTGTCGAGCTCTACAAAACTACCGGGGCTGTTTGCCATCGGCGGATTCCTTTGGTGGTTGTGTGTTGTCATTGGCTGGCCGTGCCGTATCGATGGCAGGGTTTGCGAACTCGTCGCCGCCGTCGCGGGGTGGCATGCCGAGCCAGTCTCTAGCTTCGTTCGGATTGAGAACGCGGCTCGTGATGAGCGTCGAGATTGCCGTTGCGCGGGCCATAAGGTCTGCCTGGCTCGTGTCGTCGATGTCGAAGGCGAAGCGATGGTCTGCCCGCTCTTCATCCGACAGCAAGACACGGTTGAAGGCTGCCTCAAGGATGCGAAGCCATGGAATCAAGCAGTAGGCGACAAATTCCTTGGCCTGCTGTTCCGAGTTGCCCCATGTGTTGCGGGTGAGTTCGAACAGCATGCCCGGGGGGACTCGGAAGGCTCTTGCTATTTCGAGGATCTGGAACGTCCGGCTGGCCGTGAACTCGCCGTCGACGCTGGTTAGCGCCATCTGCTTGTAAACGGCGCCTTCATACAGGATCGCAGTCTTACCGGCATTGGCCCTGCCGCCGAATGCAGCCTTCCATCCTGCAAGCATGGCTTTGACGCCAGAGTCGCCAAGGTTTTTCGGCGTCTCGATAACGCCACCAGGGCGGGCGCCGTTGGTCCAGAGCCCGTTAGCGTATGCTTCCATCGCCGATGCCGTGGCGATTGCACTGCGGGCCATTGAGAGCGGGCATTTCGTGAACGGGCCGCGGACGCGCATGATATTCTTTGGCGATGCGAACTGGCCGCCGATGCGGTATTTTGGCTCGCCTGTTTTGTCGTCTTCGTCGACAGTGATGATTCCGTCTCGGTAGACGATCAACTCACGCGGCTCGCCGTTGACTTTCGTCACCCAGCACAAGGCGCCAGTGTCTTTCGTGAGCGCACCAGCGACCAAATCGCGGATGAGCTCAAAGCCGCTTGTCCAGCCGTTTGCCTGGCCGGTGAGCAGCTTCAGCGCCGGATGTTCAGCTACGTCTTCTTCGGCATCGCCGACCTTGCGCTTGAGTTTCAGGTCAAGGCTGGCCGCGGCTTCGGAGATAATCCGGACAGCGGCACTCACGGCAGGCACTGAAAGCGCTTCGGCGTTGCTGATCGACGTGCCGGCCGGGATAGCGCCGAACAGTTCCAGCAGTTCCGCGGTGGGATCGCCGAGACTTTTGGTTTCTACCTCGACTGGCGCCGGTGCCGTTTTGCTGAACGGCCACATCATTCGCCATCCTTCGCATAGACTGCAGCGGCGCGTCCGATAAGATCGATCGCAACCTCATGAAGAGGGATGATGACAGACGATGCGCATGTCACGTCAGGAGAGGCGGTGCGCTCGAAAGACCAGACGCCGCGTTCCTTCATTTGGACAACCAGCAGGTCGCCGCCAGGAAGGTCGTATGCTGCTTCGTTCGCGATGGGCTGGACGGATAGCATTGCGATGCGTAGACCGACTCCGAAGGCGCTCAGGTCGCGCACAATAGACCAGAAATACAAATCGTTTCCTGACAAGAATATCCGGCCGCCGGTCTTCGAACCCATGAAGTCATTGAAGGGGCAACGGGCCATCCATGTTCTCAGCGTGTCTTCAGGCACGCGCAATAGATCAGCGGACTCGGCAACGGAAAACGCTGCCTGCCGCCATAGTGAAGGCAGTGTCATTGTGGTGTTTCCTGTGTGTTTGCCGAAATCGGCGATTGACAAAAATAACGGCGGGATGCGCAGCCCGAGGAAAAAGCGCGCATCCCGCGATCGACCGACGACAAAGGAGTAACGTCGGGATTTGATTGCCGCCAGTTCATCCGTGGTCGGCAAAGGTGCGCCGTCTGCCGACTGGGTAAAGATCGGCGACGGCTTCGCTGTTTTGGCAGCAGCGAATAAAAAAGCCGCCACAATGGACGGCTGAAACTTTGGGAGGGCGTCACACTACAATGGACCTGAAACGGCGTGGCGGTCCCCTCATTGGAAACTTTGAGCCAATCGAGGTGAACCCCTTCATAATAGTACGCAGCAGCGCGTCACGAAAAACGAACAAAGAGAAAATATTCTCTCAACCGTAAGGGACTTGCAACGGGGTGGCATACGGTCATGCGGCGCGATTGCGGAAGTGATTGATGAGTTACCCTCTCACTAATACCGCTCAGCATGCTGTTTGAGTGTACACTCACCTGGCTATATCGTTACGCGAACCCCTCACATGTACACACCATGGCAACGGTAAAAAGGGACGCTAGGCGACGAAACTCGGTGTGATTATTCCCCACATTGGAAAGTTTCGTGCATTCGGCGCATGCGTCGTGTCTCACACGTACACACCACGGCAGCGTTGTTTTCCCTACCTGTGCGCACGAAACTGTTGGAAGGATATTCTCCGTACCCTTCCCAACATTTCAGCGTGTTGAGTATATACTCACGCAAAGTCGCTTCTTCGTACCCTTCCCCTTATTAGAAACTTTCGGGCAATCGAGTACGGACTGCTATTCGCCTTCCTCATATATCCACACCATGGGGATATGGTTTTCTGCCACCTATGCCTGATATTTCTTCACAACAGACGTTGTGTTGTCGTTTGCGGAACTTCCCCAAAATCTTGGGGAAGTAGCCAGCCGCCTCAACTCGTCGACCAGTTCCGACTTCTCTTCATGAAACCGAAAAGGATCTCGATGGCTCGGCGCCAGCCGCTCCAGCCGGTCGGCGATGTCGTTTAGGTGGATGGTGAGGGTCATTTAATTTCTTCTATTTTTATGGGTACATTCTAGGGTACATAGGGTACACCCTAAAGGGTGTGTACCCGTACCGTACCCTAGAATGATGATACCGTGCTTATGTGGGTACGAGGGTACATTTAGGGTACATGTACCCTCATGTACCCTGTCACGGCACAATGAAACCAGCCTCGGTCTCTGCGACCAAACCAGTGCCGATCAGCTTTTCTTTCGCTCTCCGGAACCGTGTTTTAAGAGTGTTTTCTTCGACGTCAGGATATTCTCCATAAAAGCCATGTCGCCATTGACCTTGCGGCACGGCTACATCGCCATCATAGAGCTTCCGCAGCACATCCAATGCCTCAGCAGCGTGCCCCTCAAGTTTAGCAACCAGATGCTCACCGGCAGTCTTGCCGTCAGTAGGTACTGCAACAGGCGCCATAGTAGGCTGGCCGTCTTTTTCGCCTACCTGCACTCCCTCCATGCGGAAACGAGTGATAACGCCTTCGTCACCGTCGTTGGTGCCATCGCATTCAAGCAGGTAGCCGCCCGCCTCTTTCTTAACGAGGAATGACGCGTCCACGGCGCCATCAAGATCGATTGCCCCTTTGCCTCGCTCTCCGGTCCATCCGGTGTGATGAATTACCGTAAGGTGAGTACCCTCGACGCTCTCGCGGATGTGGTCGCATGCCCGCACAAACTTTGTCATGTCCTTGCTGGCGTTCTGGTCGCCAGGGCCGAATGTCCTTGTGAGCGTATCAACTATTATCCACCGGCAAGGATAGCCGCATACGCCCTCGGCAGCCTTTACTGTTGCTATGATGGCGTTCGCGTCAGCAACTCCAGATGTAAGATCCATCATCCCGCCGAGCACCACTAGTGGGATGTCGTCGACGCCATGGTATTTGCGGAATGCCATCATACGCCGCTTTGTGAGGGCTTTTCGTTCCGCAGCGATATAGATGACGAGACCTTGCTTAACCGGGCGCCCATGCCACTCCATGCCTGCAGCGATATGGCATGCAAGGTCAGTAGCGATCACGCTTTTGCCGGATCCTGGCTTGCCGGAAATCATGGTGAATTCGTCAACGCCGAAGACACCCTTCAGGATTTCCTCCTTTGACTGGTCTTCCTCGATGTCGCCGAACCAGTCCACAGTGAAACGTTCACGAGGCTTTTTCGACGCCCCTGGCACGTTATCATTCGCAGCCGAACGTCCAGCGTCAACGGCTTTGTGGTGCAGCATCTGGTAGAACGATTTAACAATGTTGTTAGGCTCCCGCGGAGCAGGTGGCCGAGCGCCGATATCGCGACAAATAATGCCAACGGCTATATTCGCGTCCATTTCCGGGCCGTCGATTTGCTCAACGTTTGGCTGGCCGTCCTCGCGGAGGTAGATTAGCATACTTGTGTCGGGTGAGCATCCGTCGATGCGATCGACGAGGACGCAGGCGCGTGCGGCAACGGCATGGTCTGATGGCCATTCATCGGCCGGCAAGGGCTCGAGGTTTGCAGGGTCCGCGCTGTCCCAATCAGGCGTACCGTCCGGCTTGGCTGGGGCAATCACGACGTTGGTTATCGCGTGGTCGTGCGCAGCTAGACTGTCGCAAATTCCGAAAATTCTCTTCTCTCGGTATGTGTCTCGTAGTTCGTCGATATTGCTATCAAGCTGCGGTGCGGTGTTCGTCATTATGGCGAATCTCTCCGGATGCGAGCGCCACCAGCGCTTCGGATGTTTCAGGTGTGAAAGTGACGACTGCGCTGCCAAACGCAGAAGGGGAGAAGACTCTGAGGCCTGCACTCGTTTGTTTTAGCGCAAGATTAAACATGCGCATGCCGTCAAGTTGCACGTCGAAGCGCGCAAGAATGTTTCCGCCAGTTTTTTCAGGGCGGATTGCAATGATATGCATTGATGTCTCCGATTGGTGACTTTGGTTAGGAGTCCCAGGGTGATTTTGGTTGCGTAGTCTCAACCGCAAAGGTTAGGGCCGGATACCAGTCGCCATTGTCGTTGACGCTCACGACGTAGTATGGTTGGGCGCAATTGTCATCGACGACAATCGCAACGGCAACGACGCTTTTATCAAGGCCGTTCTTTGATTCTGCGTCTGGTGAAAAGATATCCGAGAAGACGTCAGCCTTCCCATGTAGCGGGGCTATTGGCGTAATAATTTTCATGCGCTTGCCCTCTCAGCTTCGGCCATCCATTTGGCGAGCGTCGAGCGGCGAGCCGCGACGGAACCGCCTAGTTTGAAGTGCGGTGCGATACCGTCATAGCAAAGGCGATAGACCTGGCGCTGCGTCACGCCTAGAAACTTCGCAATAGCAGGCGCCCCCATCAGCAAATCGCCTTCGATTGCATTGTCATTGGCTGCGTTCATTTTTTCTCCTTTTCTGGGTTGACACGTGATTTACAAATCTGTAGAGTGATTTCTGGGTCATTCTGTCTATTCTCTTACACTATTTTTACAGATTTGTCAAGGTTTACCTTGCTTGCCGTCGTGCGCCATGCTTTCATGCGACATCCAAATCAGGAGGTCATTGAATGGCGACAATCACGAAGCGAAGATGGAAGACGAGCAAGGGCGTTGAACGCGAGGCGTGGGTGCTTGCCTATACCGATGCGGGCGGCAAGCGGCATAAAGAGCAGTATGAAAAGAAGCGGGTTGCTGAAGCTCGCCGCACCGAGGTGACTCACCAAGTCGTTAGCGGGACATACCGAGCCGATGCGGCAAGCACGACTGTCGCAGAGGCCGTCAAAGCATACCTCAAGCACCTATCGGGCCGTCGTGACCGTGGCGAGCACGTGACCGAACACTACTACCGCACAACGGAAGGCCAGTTGCTCAACTACGTCGCGCCGGAGGGGGAGCGGCCAGTTGAGTTCAATGGCGGGATAGGGGCCGTGAAGCTTTCCCAGTGTACCGCCAAGGTGGTCGGCGACTTCCGCGATCGGATGCGAGATGCCGGGGTCGGCGTGGTCACGACGCGGCGAGTGCTTGGAAGCCTGTCGCGCGCGTTGCGGTATGCCGTCGCTAATGACCTCATAGCAGTCAATCCAGCGGCAGAAATCACCGTGACTGGCAAGCGGGGCGAGGGACCTAAGAAGGTCGTTGCGCCGTCCAAGGCAGACGTTGCCGCAGCACTGGCTGAAGCAAAGGGAAGCCTTGCGATCCGCATGCGCCTATCCGCTTCGGCTGGCGTCCGCGCCTCGGAGCTTTACGCTCTCCGCTGGAAGCACGTGGCATTCAACGCTGGCGAGCTAACCGTCGACAGCAGGGTTGACGCCTATAAGAACGAAGACACGACGAAATCAGAGGCAGGCGTGCGCCAAGTTCCACTCTCATCGGCGATGCTGGCCGAGCTTAGAAAGTGGAAAGACGCGGCCGCGAGTTCCGAATCTGATGACCTAATATTTCCGAACGCCAAGGGCAGCTTTCTCGATCACAAAAACATTCTGAAGCGCGAGTTTCGGCCACTAATGAAGGCCGCGGCGGCAAAGGCAAAAGAGGAAGGGAGGAAGTTCAGGCCGTTCAATTGGCATGCTCTCCGGCACTTCGCGATCAGCCTGTGGATTGAAGCCGACCTCAAGCCGAAGACAGTTCAGACCTTCGCCGGCCACTCCACCCTGGCGCTGACTATGACGCGGTACGGCCACATGTTCCCATCCGACAGCCACCGCAATGTGATGGATCAGATCTCGTCGTCCATCTTTGGAGCGGCCCCGAATGGCGCACAAATGGCGCACGACGAGCCAGAAGCGGCGTAAAACAGGCATTTCCATCCTGATTTGTAATCAGGGGGTCGCGGGTTCGAACCCTGCCGGGGGCACCAGTCATTTCAGGCTTTTTCGCTGCTTCCACACCTCTCGGAAAATCTCGGGGGCACAATGGGGGCAAAAGCAGTGGTCGAGACCACCTCCGAACTCCAGAAATTTCTATCCACTCAGTTCCGGTTCGATGCTGATCTCAGCGAAAAGCTGATTGAGCTGACCCCGCCCTGCAAAGCGTTGCTGGAGCAGTACGATACAGTGATGATGACGGCCGGCGGTGCTGAGGCTGCCGTGGTCGCGTCTTTGGAGGCGGCGGCGAATCGCTTCCTGCGGAGCAACCTCAAGCCGAATAGCAAAGTCAGCCAGAAAGCCACCCTTGAAGCGATCGAGCGTCACAGTCAGGCCCTAATAAGCCTCCTGACGTCGTCAGCGATAGATGGCTCTATCGCTGACCCTTTTCGGAATCAGATAAGGAACGAATTGACGTGATTGGGCAATAAGACGGGAGTTCTCACGGTTCGAAATGAGAAAGACGTATGGGGTGCGGCGGGGCGCCTAATATATCATATGATCCAGTTCGGCATCTCTGAAGCAGGTGAAGCAGAATATCTGGTAAACATGAGAAATGCCTTCTGTTGGGGGTACAACTCCTTCGATCTTTCCACGCTCCCACAAAACGAATACGATCATCTCGCTCGCCTATTCCAACAATGTCTTGATGTTCGCGCCTATGCTCCACTGGGCTATCCCGCTGATGAGATGGAAAGTTCTCTTAGGGATCGGATTGCTCGGACGCGTGAATTGCAGGGCCGACGACTACCGCATTGACTGTTTTGGGGGAATTTCCTTTCGCCCCTGTTCTAATTCGGCAGGGAAGCAAAATATTACCTGACACTTTCAATTCTCGCAGTTTGAAAACCGTGTTCTTCTGTCCCTCGAAATGGAGATCAGAGGGTCACGAGAATGCCGCTTATCGCTACCAGACAGCGCAGGCAGAAAGATCCGATCGTTTCGATCATGCTGAACGGCGGCCGGGTGTTCGAGACGACCGATATAGCAACGCGAAGTGGCTTTAAGTTTGAAAGGGCTCGCCATCGCCTAACCACCGCCCATCGAGGAGGGCTAGAGGCCTGCGGCTTTGCGCAGCGCTTCGTTCATTCGGCTCTGCCAGCCTTTGCCCGTTGCCTTGTAATGGTCGATGATATCCGGATCGAGACGCAGAGATACATGCTTGCGAGGCTTCTCAATCGGAGGTCTCCCGCGTCTAGCCCTCTCCCGGTCGATACTTGCGGCAAGATGGGGCAGGGCTTCCCGGAACGGCTTCGCCTTCGCAAGCTCCTCATTGGTCGCTTCCGGCGCATCCGGGTCGGATGCAATCATCCGTTGGATTTCGGCCTCTTCCTCTTTGGTGAGGGGCCTCTTCGATGAAAACTTAGTAGCCATGGACTTTCCTTTCCTTGCTGCTTGCCGGCCGCATTGAAATGACGGAGATGGCTTCGGAGCCAAGCGGCGTGAAGATCACGGCGATGACGATCATGCCCCTGAATTCACCGATGGCCTTAAGCCGATCCTCCCGTGAGGGGATGATGGTGGAGGCCTCGAAGAAATCCATATCGAGATCGGCAAAGTCGAGGCCGAAGTGCTTTTCGATATTGGTCAGGCGCTTGTGTTCATCGTAAGTGATCCCCATGATTTTGTGTAGCACATTTAATGTGTCGCGCCAAGGATAAAAGTGCTACAGAAAATGCAAGGCAGCTCCTCAGGCGAGCATCAGTGAGAGAATGGCAAGGCCCACGATATTCAGCGAGGAATTGGCGGATACAGCAGCGGAGTTTCCTTCGGTTCCCAAACCGCAGCCAGCGCTGGTGATTTATCCAAGCATATCTCTCTGTGGGGTACTCAATACGGCTTTAACGTTACCGGAAATTCGCTGAAAGGCGGTGCGGTCATGACCAGTTGTACCCTCCTCGAAGCGATCGATACCATAAGGCGGAATGGAACGCTTACCTCGCGAAATCCCTGGACGACGACAAAGCCCTGTACTTCTGCGAAGGATCGCTCGATGTTCGTGAGACATGGGAGCCGCCTGCGGAGTGCCGGATGGAGGCCAGCGCCGCTCTCGAGACGCGCTCGAAACGTACGAGGTCGGTGACACCGCCGTCATCCCCCAATGATGAAAGCCACGCTCGGTTGGCTGGAACTGGAAGCACGGCGGAGGGCAGCAGAATGAAAAATCGAAAGTGCCGAGGCGGGACGAAATGTCCGGGCACAGTCGTCCGATTTTGCCGCTACCCGTCACTCGAATTGTTGAAACAGGTAACGAGCTTAGGCTGGGGGCAAACGCTCAGGCCCGCTACACGGCTTACAGGAAGCAGAAGCTCCCCAAGCTGGATGAGAGGAACTTGCGGCAGACCCATCTGCTGACGGCCGGATGCAAAAAAATGGCCCGTTATAGAGCGGGCCAAGTGGAGTGACTAGGAAAGTACAGGCTTAACGCTTGCCGTCCATGAACGTTCCCGATCGCATCCTTCAAAATGGTGCCTTCAGATACTTCTAAGGAACCGTGGAGTGATCTGCGTTGTTCTGCTTCTATAACCAGGAGGAAGCGTCATGAAGACAATTTCTTTGCTTTCAGTCTCCATCGGGGTTGCTGCTTTCACGTTCCAGCCGAGCTTTGCAGACTGTGTGGACGTAACCGGGTCTGTGAATAAGGAAGCGCGCAGCGGCATCGCCAAGGATGGTACTCAAGCCCCCTTGGAAAGCGGCGCCGTTACGGGAACGCGGACGGAGTCTCCGACCGGGACGACAACGACCAGCGCAGATGCTGGCGGCAATGCTCCTCAAAAAGATGGCCGAGCAATGCCGATGGGTGAGAGCCCCAATCTTGCTACATCTAACCAGGACGTTGTCTCGCAACAAAAGGGTGGTGAAACGGCCGCAGCGACTGCCACAAAAGATAAGTGCAATTGATCTCGGACGGACGCCTTCGTCCGGGATAAAGTATCATTGAACAAAATGATGCAGGTCTATCTGTTGGGCCCAAGGTCTGATTGGGGCGGGCAAAGGTCGGATTGCAGGAACGGCGCCGCGGGGTTCTTGTTCGGAGGGCGCAGTTGTTGGAGGTTCCCATGAAAGATCGTATCTATCGCGCCCGCTGGACAATTTATCCGGTGCTTAGTGGCGTTGTCGGCTTTGCTTTAGCGGCCGTAGTAAACGGCTTCTGATCGGGTGATTTCAGCCACGATTGGCATGCTCACCGAATCTGAAACAAGGACGGCCGGGGGCTCCACCTATCCCGGCCGTCTGCATCTCATCGGAACCTCTGCCCCAGAGAAATGCGCGGCCAATAGAAATGCAGAGCAGGGGCAAAGCAACCTTGGCGGTGAGCCGACCACCCGGAGTGCTCTAGAGCCGCCAGTTTGCCAGTCAGAGAGTGTTCCCAAGCCTGTTGTGGCGCCCGCTGGCGGAGCATCGAAACCGGCTCGCGAGGCTGGCGACTAGACGAATGGGCTTCTCTCCATCGCGAAGGAAACGAGCTCATGCCGGCCGCTGCGCAAATTTAGGTGAACCAGACATAAAGAAGCAGAGCGATGGCGGCGAGGGTGAGTGTCGCGCCGTATTTCTTGGCGCGCGCTTCGGCGACTCGTTGAATATCCCATTCGTAGATCATGCGGCCCCTCATCAAATCGGATACCGATATTTTAGGTGTGGCTACTTGAGTGAGGCTGGATATAGTGGACTCGGCGTATGCCATGGGCAGCGTACGCCGAGCCGCCGCAGGGGGGGTATCCGTGGGGGCGGACCTGCGGCGTCGGGACTGTCCGGCACGCCGCTCTATGGTTCCAGTTCCGTTAGCGAACATGGCTAACGTATCGTGAATACCCACAGGCTGCGTGCCGGGACAGGACAGCGTTACCGCACGCTTGCAGTTCTCATGTGGCGGCGATACGGTTCTTTACCGCTCATGGCGATCAGATGGAGGGATGAGCGGCGATGACTGGAATTCCGACGATGGCCGACGAGCCGTTCTCCGTCTCCTCGGCATGCCGAGCTCGATAAGCCGCCGGCAAGAGTTTTACTGTGAAATGAGTCTTTGGAATCGAATTCTCATTGATCGGCTTCAAGGTTCTGATTTTCTTGAGAAAAACCCTTGTGTGCGCTGCATATTCTTCAAGCGACTGGACCGTGTTTCCCGGTTGGTCACGGCGACGCTAAAGAACTGATATAAAACTGTCACAAAACTGTTATGTAGCCCCTGTAGAGGGGAGGCGGCGCCAGAGCGTCAATCGGAATTCTACGGGAGAAAATCCATGAAGAAGTATCTAGGAAGCTGCGCAGTCGCCGCAATTCTGCTGGCCACCGCGGGCGTCGCAACTGCTCGCGATCAGATCCAGATCGCCGGCTCCTCCACCGTCCTTCCCTACGCGTCGATCGTTGCTGAAGCCTTCGGTGAAAACACCGACTTCCCCACTCCGGTCGTTGAATCCGGTGGCTCGGGCGCCGGCCGCAAGAAGCTGTGCGAAGGCGTGGGCGAGAACACCATTGATATCGCCAACTCCTCCTCGCGCATCAGCAAGGCTGACATCGAACTCTGCGCCAAGAACGGCGTTGCTGAAATCCAGGAAGTCCGGATCGGCTACGACGGCATCGTCTTCGCCTCGGACATCAATGGTCCGGAATATGCCTTTACCCAGGCTGACTGGCACGCCGCGCTTGCCGCCAAGGTTGTGAAGGATGGCAAGTTGGTCGACAACCCCAACAAAGCCTGGAACGAAATTCGCGCCGACCTTCCGGCACAGCCGATCCTCGCCTTCATTCCGGGCACCAAGCACGGTACCCGTGAAGTGTTCGATGAAAAGGTCATCATCGACGGCTGCAAGGAAGACGGCACCTACGACGCTCATCTGGCTGCCAACAATGGTGACAAGGCCGCAGCAACCAAGGCTTGCATGGCGCTGCGCACCGATGGTGTCTCGATCGATATCGACGGTGATTACACCGAGACGCTCGCCCGCGTTGCCGCCAACAAGAACGGCATCGGCGTGTTCGGCCTGTCTTTCTACCAGAACAACACCGACAAGCTGCGCGTAGGCACGATGTCCGGCATCATGCCTTCGGTCGAGACGATCGCCAAGGGCGAGTACCCGGTTTCCCGCCCGCTCTATTTCTACGTCAAGAACGCGCATCTGGACGTGGTCCCGGGCCTGCAGGACTATATCGAGTTCTTCGTTTCCGACGACATGGCTGGCCCGAACGGTCCGCTGGCGGCCTACGGTCTGGTTTCCGATCCGGAACTGGCCAAGACCCAGGCTGCCGTCAAGGCACGCACTCCGATGGGGCCGCTGAACTAATTCAGACGCCGTTCCGGCGGCGCGTACGCGCCGCCGGTCTCTTTTCGCTTGATGGGTGGCGGGCAAGATGGACGTGGGCATCATTATCCTAATACTGGCGGTGCTTGCGGCACTGGGTCATGTGGTCGGCAGGCGGCGGGCGCTGGCTCTTGCCGCGAAGAGTGGGGTCAAGCTCCATTCCCTTCCCGGTTATTATGGCCAGACCGTCGCATTGTTCACGGCCGTTCCGGCCTTTGTCGTTCTGGTCGCCTGGCTGTTTGTTCAGCCGGGGATTGTCGAGAGCCGCGTGAGTGGCATGATCCCCGACAGCGTAATCCCGGAGGGCGGTGCGCGCAGCCTGGTCATGTCCGATGTCCGCCGCATCGCGGGCGGTCTCGATGCCGTTCTGGCGCGGGACGGGCAGAGGGGAGCGGATGTTCCCATCGAAGCGCTGGACTTCAACAATGTTCGCGGCCGCCTGGCGGAAGTTGGGGTGGCCTTGGGCGGCGACGTGCCGTCTGAGGTCTTCGAGGCGGCGAAGGCCTTCAGGGAGAACTCCAGGACCGGCAATCTAATGATGACGGTTGTGGTTCTCGCAATGGCCGTTGTTCTCGGCATGCTTGCCTACCGGCGGATAGAGCCGGAGCTGCGTGCGCGCAACATCAGCGAGAGTTTTGTCAAGTCGTTGCTTCTCGGGGCCTCCCTGGTCGCCATCTTGACGACGATCGGCATTGTCGGGTCGTTGATTTTCGAGACTTTTGAGTTCTTCCAGCGTTATCCGGCGCAGGATTTCTTCTTCTCCACCGTGTGGAATCCCCAGTTCCGCGGAGGCTCCGATCTCGGCATTCTGCCGCTGCTCTGGGGCACTTTCTATGTGTCGATCATCTCCTTGATCGTCGCCGTTCCGCTTGGCTTGATGATCGCGGTCTTTCTTTCCGAATATGCCGGACCGACGACGCGCGGTATCGTCAAGCCTGCGATCGAGGTTCTGGCCGGCATCCCGACGATCGTCTACGGCCTCTTCGCCCTGGTCACCGTCGGTCCTTTCCTGCGCGATTGGCTGGCGCAGCCGCTCGGTCTCGGCACCTCTTCGTCTTCGGTGTTGACCGCTGGCCTGGTGATGGGAATCATGATCATTCCCTTCGTCAGCTCGCTCTCCGACGACATTATCAATGCCGTGCCCCAGGCCCTTCGCGACGGTTCCTACGGACTGGGGGCCACACAGTCGGAGACTATCAGACAGGTCGTTCTGCCGGCCGCCTTGCCCGGTATCGTGGGTGCAATCCTGCTGGCGGCAAGTCGCGCGATCGGGGAAACCATGATCGTGGTCCTTGGCGCGGGCGCTGCGGCGAAGCTTGACCTCAATCCTTTCGAGGCGATGACAACGGTCACCGTCAAGATCGTCAGTCAGCTGACGGGCGATACGGAGTTCGGAAGCCCCGAAACGCTGGTTGCATTCGCGCTTGGCCTGACCCTCTTCGTCATAACGCTTGGGCTGAACGTGCTGGCCCTTTACATCGTGCGCAAATACCGGGAGCAGTACGAATGACCGACGTGACCGTATTCGGCAACCCAGCCGTTCCGGCAAAGGGAAAGTCCCTTCTTGCCCTCGATGAACGAACCCGTCGTCGCAACAATGCGGAGGCCCGGTTTCGCCTGATGGGCAAGATCGCCGTGGCGATCGGTATCGTCGCACTGATCGGCCTCCTGCTGTCCATCCTGTCGAACGGCCTGTCGTCGTTCCAGCAGACCTACATCACCCTCAACGTCAATCTCGACGCTGCCGTTCTCGACAAGGCCGGCGATCGCAAGCCGGAGAACATCGCGAAGGTCTCGACCTTCGGATATGCGCCCATCATCGAGAAGGCGCTCCGCGACGCGATGGCGCAGAAGGGCATCACCATCGACGGCATGAACGCAAAGGCCGCCGCCGAGCTGATCTCCAAGGAGGCTCCCGCCGATCTCCGCAGGTTTGTGATGGCCGATCCATCGGTGATTGGCCAGACTCATTCCTTTGATCTTCTGGCCGCGGGCCGTATCGACGGATATTACAAGGGGCGCGTGACGATGGAGAGCGCGAAGCTCGACCGCAATACGTCCCCCGAACAACTGATGCTGGCGGACAAGCTCAAGGAGGCGGGCATTCTGACGACCCGTTTCAACTGGAGCTTCTTCACGGCGCCGGACGCCTCCGATACCCGGCCTGAAGCGGCGGGCCTGGGGATTGCGGTCATTGGCTCCGCCTATATGATGCTGATCGTGTTCGTCCTGTCGCTGCCGATCGGCGTGGCTGCATCAATCTATCTTGAGGAATTTGCGCCGCAGAACCGCTTCACCGATCTGATCGAGGTGAACATCTCGAACCTTGCCGCGGTTCCCTCGATCGTCTTCGGTATTCTGGGCCTTGCCGTACTGATCAATTTCTTCGGTCTGCCGCAATCGGCGCCGGTTGTGGGGGGGCTTGTTCTGACCCTGATGACGTTGCCGACGATCATCATCGCCACTCGCGCCGCCCTCAAGGCCGTTCCACCGTCTATCCGCGACGCAGCGCTAGGTGTTGGCGCATCGAAGATGCAGTCCATCTTCCATCATGTTCTGCCCTTGGCGATGCCCGGTATCCTGACGGGGACGATCATCGGGCTGGCCCGAGCTCTCGGGGAGACTGCGCCTCTGCTGCTGATCGGCATGGTCGCCTTCGTGCGCGAATATCCCGCCGGTCCGCCGGATGGCTTCTTCGATCCGGCGTCGGCGCTTCCGGTCCAGGTCTATAACTGGACGCAGCGCGGCGACCCGGCATTCGTCGAACGTGCGTCCGGTGCCATCATCGTGCTTCTGGTATTCCTGATCCTAATGAACCTGGTCGCAATCATTCTTCGCCGCCGCTTCGAGCGCCGTTGGTAAAGGGGTGTGTAATGATGAATAATATCTCAACGACGATGACGACGACGCCGACGAAAGCTCCACTCATGAATGAACCGAAGATTTCCGCCCGTAACGTGCAGGTTTATTACGGCGAAAAGCACGCCATCAAGGATGTCAATATCGATATCCGCCCTCGGTCCGTGACAGCCTTCATCGGTCCGTCGGGCTGCGGCAAATCGACGTTCCTGCGTTGCATCAACCGGATGAATGACACGATCGCCAACTGCCGTGTCGAGGGCAACATATCGATCGACTCGGAGAACATTTACGATCCCAAGGTGGACCCGGTTCAGCTGCGCGCCAAGGTCGGCATGGTGTTCCAGAAGCCGAACCCTTTCCCGAAGTCGATCTACGAGAACGTCGCCTATGGCCCGCGCATTCATGGTCTGGCGCGAAAGAAGTCGGAGCTGGACGATATCGTGTCTTCGGCCCTGCAGAAGGCAGGACTGTGGGGCGAGGTGAAGGATCGTCTCGACAGCCCAGGTACGGGCCTTTCCGGCGGTCAGCAGCAGCGCCTGTGCATTGCGCGCGCCGTTGCCGTCAGCCCGGAAGTGATCCTGATGGACGAACCCTGTTCGGCGCTCGATCCGATCGCCACCGCCAAGGTCGAGGAGCTGATCCACGAACTGCGCGAAAACTTCACGATCGTCATCGTGACGCACTCGATGCAGCAGGCGGCCCGCGTATCGCAACGCACTGCCATGTTCCATCTCGGAAACCTGGTTGAGGAGAACGATACCGACAAGATGTTCACCAATCCGGATGACCAGCGTACGCAGGACTACATCATGGGCCGCTTCGGCTGATCGCCGGTTGCGGGCCCTTTCTGACAATCTGAGGATAAGACCATGTCTTCGACACATATCCTGTCTGCCTATGACGACGAACTGAAATATCTGAGCCGCCGGATTTCGGAGATGGGCGGGCTTGCGGAGCAGATGTGCGCGGATGCAGTGCGGGCACTGGTCAATTCCGATGCCGCCCTTGCCCAGAAGGTGATCTCCGACGACGTGATCCTCGACCATGCCGAGCGCGATATCGGCGACAAGGCGATCGTGACGATCGCCCGCCGCCAGCCGGTTGCGGGCGACCTGCGCGACATCGTCGGATCGCTGCGCATCGCCTCCGATCTGGAGCGGGTCGGCGACCTCGGCAAGAACACTGCCAAGCGGGTGATCGCGGTGCAGGGCACCGGTGTGCCGCGCAAGCTCGCGCGCGGCATCGAGCACCTGTCGGACCTGGCGCTGACGCAGCTGAAGGAAGTGCTGGACGTCTATTCTAGCCGTTCGGCCGAGAAGGCGGAGGCGATCCGCATCCGCGACGAGGAAATCGACGCGATGTACACGTCCCTGTTCCGCGAGCTTTTGACCTACATGATGGAAGATCCGCGCAACATCACCACCTGCACGCATCTTCTGTTCTGTGCCAAGAACATCGAGCGTATCGGCGACCACGCCACCAACATCGCCGAGACGATCTACTACATGACGACCGGCGCCCAGCCGGAAGGCGAGCGTCCGAAGGACGATACGTCGAACACGCTCGGCGCGATCACGGAATAATGGCGCCGAATGACGATGGAATGGTGACGGAGCTAAGACGGAATGCAGCCGAAGATCGCGGTCGTGGAGGATGAGGAGGCGCTGAGCGTGCTTCTTCGCTACAACCTTGAAGCGGAAGGTTATGAGGTGGAGACGATTCTGCGCGGGGATGAAGCCGAGATCAGGCTTCAGGAACGCACGCCGGATCTTCTGATCCTCGACTGGATGTTGCCCGGTGTTTCCGGCATCGAACTCTGCCGGCGGCTGAGGATGCGGCCGGAGACGGAGCGACTGCCGATCATCATGCTGACGGCGCGCGGCGAGGAGAGCGAACGGGTCCGCGGGCTTGCGACCGGCGCCGATGACTATGTCGTAAAGCCGTTCTCGACGCCGGAACTGATGGCGCGAGTGAAGGCGATGCTGCGGCGCGCGCGTCCGGAAGTGCTGTCGAGCGTCCTGCGCTGCGGCGACATCGAGCTGGACCGGGAGACGCACAGGGTGCATCGCAAGAGCCGCGAAGTGCGGCTCGGCCCGACGGAGTTCCGGCTTCTGGAATTCCTGATGGCCGCGCCCGGCCGGGTCTTCTCGCGCTCGCAGCTTCTCGACGGGGTGTGGGGCCACGACATCTATGTGGACGAGCGCACCGTCGACGTGCATGTCGGACGCCTCAGGAAGGCGCTCAACTTCTCCAACATGCAGGATGTCATCCGCACCGTCCGCGGCGCCGGATACTCGATGGAAGGACACTAGGGAGAGCACCGCGATGGGAGCGCGAGTTGTCGTGGTGATCGATGGCGATGAAACGCTGCGCGAAGTGCTGCGGTTCTCCCTTGTCGATGAAGGTTTCGACGTGACGCTGCTTTCGGCGGGCTCCGAGCTGATGGAGCGGTTGGTTTCGAGCCTTCCCGATGTACTGGTGCTGAGTTCGTCCCTTCCGGGGCTGAATGGCATCGAGATCTGCCGAAGACTTCGTACCGAACCAGCAACGATGCGGGTGCCCGTGGTCCTGCTTGTTCCGGCGGAAAGCGAGAGCGACAGGCTGACGGGTCTCGCTGCCGGCGCGGATGACTGCCTCGTAGAGCCATTCCCCTCCGTCGAGCTTGCCATAAGGGTGAAGAACCTTCTTCGCCGCATGCATCCGAATCTTCTGAGCCATATGATCAGGGTCGGAGACCTGACCCTCGACCGCGAAGCACACAGGGTCCACAGGCAGAAGAAGGAAGTCAGGCTCGGCCCCACCGAGTTCCGGCTTCTCGAGTTCCTGATGCGGTATCCGGGACGGGTCTATTCGCGGACGGAGCTGAAAAGGTCGCTCTGGGGTGATGGTGCAACCGTGGACGAGCGCGCCGTCGACGTGCACATCGGTCGCCTCCGGAAGGGCATCAGCCTGGGCAAGGCTGACCAGGTGATCCGGACCGTCCGCGGAGCGGGCTACGCCCTCGGCGACGTCTGAATTTTCTCGCGATCGTTGGAAGGCCTATGCTGCTTTTCTTTAGGGCTTCGCCGAGGGGCCTGCATCTCCTGTTTGTCGTGTCTTGTCAGGCCTGCGAACCACCGAAAGGTCCAGCTGCTGGTCTTGTTGCTCTGTAGCGGGCGAAGGCGATCGCTCCGAACAGGCCGACGGCCGCCGCGCCTCCCAGAATGCTGATCGATACTGCCTGGCCGACCCCCCAAGTTCCCAGCATGACAGCGAACGCAAAGGGGGCAAGTGCTGAGGAAAACTGGCGTGCGGCGGTCACCCAGCCGAGCCGTGCGCCATAACCGTGCCTTCCGAAAAGCTCCAGTGGAAGCGTTCCCCCGACGATGCTTGCGAGCCCCGATCCCAGACCGAACAGGATCGCGAATGCGATGAGACCGGGGAGCCACGGACTTGTCGCCATCAGGACGATAAGGGCGACGGCGAGCAATCCCGCGGAGATCACGGCGAGCACCGTCTGTGACAAGCGCCCTCCGAAGATCATGTTCAGGAGGCGGCTGGCGACCTGCGAGGGACCGAAGAGGGTGGAGACCATGAGGCCTGCCGTGCCAAGCCCAAGTGCTGTCAGCAGCGGAACCATGTGGACCAGCACGGAGGCCAGCACGAATCCTTCCAGGGCAAAGCCCGCAAGCATCAGAATAAAGACGCCACTGAACGCGGGGCCGGCTTCAGGCTGAACGGCCATCGCTCCGGATTGATTTACTGATGCCCGTGGTTCGGGCACGTCGCGGGGCAGTCTCCCGACCCACCAATGGATCGGAAGGCACACGGCGATATTCAGGATCGCGAAGACGAGGTAGATCTCACGCCAGCCGAGATAGTCATGCAGTGTTGCCGTGAGCGGCCAGAAGAGCGTTGATGCGAATCCCGCGATCAGCGTCAGATGGGTTATGCTGCGCTGTGGCTTGCTGCCTCCAACCTGCACGATCGCTGCAAATGCCGTGCTGTAGAGAACGAAGCTGGAGGCGATCTCCATTGCGACGAGTGAAATACCGAACGTCGTCGCATTCGGCGATGCGGCCGCGCAGCCAAGCGAGATGGCGGCAGCAAGCGAACCGGGGACCATGAGCCGGCCGGCTCCGAACCGGTCCGCCCAGTTTCCCGCTCTCGGTGCGAACAGTCCGCCAACCAGCAGCGCCACCGATAGCAGCCCGAAAAGCCTGTCTTGTTGGATGGAGAAGTCTCGTGCCATGTCCGGCGCGAGGATGCTGAAGGAATAATAAAGGGTACCGTAGCCGATGATCTGTGTTGCGCCGAGCGCCCAGATCAGGCGCGCGGGAGCTTTCCGCTCGGTCATTCTGCAGGTTCCACATCGTTCCGTTCCACCGCAGTGGATGTACCACAGCCACAACCAGCTTTGCCATCAGTCTTGGCCTTCATGTCGGCGATGCAGCACGCGTCGACTTCAGAAAGAGCAGGACCACCGCAGCAGCCACCGGACGCTGCCTCTGCGAGCACTGGATTGGTTACGCTGCAGACACCGGTTTCCGGGAGAACGAGATGCACCTCGCGGGCGGCGTTGCTGTCGCCTGCGAGTTCCGCCACGGCCGAGCGGACCTGCTCGTACCCCGTTGCCATGAGAAATGTCGGCGCGCGCCCATAGGATTTCGAACCGACGATGAAGAAGCCGGGTTCCGGTTGGGTCAACTCGACCACGCCATGCGGCGGCACCGTTCCGCAGGAATGCAGGTTCGGATCGATCATGGGTGCGAGACGGTGGGGGGCTTCCACGGCCGGATCGAGATCGAGCCGGAGTTCCTTCAGGATGTCGAGATCGGGACGGAAGCCCGTGGCCACCACGATGCGGTCGACGGCAAGCCGCTCATGCCGGCCGTCGTGCAAAGCCTCCACGTCGAGGCGGCCGCCATTCTCGCGGACGGACTGGACTGCGAAGGGGGCCAGCAGCTTCACGCGGCCGCTGTCGATCGCCTCCTTCGCCGCCAGCCCGAGATCGCCGCGAGCCGGAAGCTGATCGTTCAATCCGCCGCCGAGAAGACGGTCGATTCCATTGCGGCGCAGCGCCCATGATATGGCCGTGGTCGGCGCGGTCTTCTGGACTTCGAGCAACGCCAGCACCACGTTGATGGCGGAATGGCCACTGCCGACGACGAGGATCGATGCAGCGGCATAGTCCGGCTTGCCGACGCCGGATACGTCCGGAATCCCATAGGCGATCCTGCCGCCCGCTTTGCTTTCTCCGATAACCGGAAGGCCGTCCACGCCCATCGGGCTTGGGCGTCTCCATGTCCCGGACGCATCGAGGACAGCCTTCTCTTCACCAGAGGCATCGACATAGCGGATCACGAAAGGCGAAGCGCCGCGTCCCCGGCTGGTGACTTTGTCGAGGTTCTCGCGCGTCACGGCGGTCACGGTCGAACCGTAGGCGACATGTGGGGCGATTTCCGCGAGCCGGGCGAGGGGATCGAGATACCGTTCGACGATCTCCGCCCCGGTCGGCAGTTCTTCGGGATCCGGGGCAATCCAGCCCGACCGGTGAAGCAGTTCGGCGGCCGAGTTCTCGATGACATAGCGCCAGGGCGAGAAGACACGCACGTGCCCCCAGGCCCGCAGCGACGTTCCCGCCGACGGCCCGCTTTCCAGGACCAGTGGACGGAGGCCGCGCTTCATAAGCTGCGCTGCCGCGGCGAGACCCACGGGACCCGCACCTATAACTGCTATGGGTAGCTTCGAAGGCATTTACCTGTCTCCTTCCGTATTTCTAGTTAATTCGAAATATGTGGGCAAAAAAATCAGGCCACCGCGGCCGCCTCCACGTCCTCGCATCGGCCGTCCGCACAGCACTCATCGGCCAGATAGCCGATCAGCGCCGACATTGCCTTGTAGTTTGCCCGGCAGATCAGCGTCGTTCCGTTTCGCTCCTGCGTCACCAGTCCCGCATCGATCAGCTTCCTGCAATGATGCGACAGAGTCGAAGCCGGAATCTCCAGCCGCTGTTGGAGGCCGCCGACCGGGAGCCCGTCGAAGCCCGCCCGAACCAGCGTGCGGTAAATCCGCAGCCGCGTCGGGTTGCCCAGGGATTCCATCTGTGAGGACGCTATTTCGATATTCATGGAAATACCGATACCGCGCCGAGCGTGGCCCGTCAAGCACTTCTGCCGGACGTGCTTCCTTGCCAAGCCCAAGGCATGCAATGCCGGTGCTGCCAGGTCCTTACAACGATCCCGATTGTTCACAATTAAGGCGGCGGTCGAATGTGCCCCGTTTTTCATCAGACGCTTTACATTTCTGTTTTTGTATCGTAATGAAGGTGTCATTCGTTTTCCGAATTATAGGTCGCTCGTGACGCTCTCTGGTTCATCCTTGCACCGACCAGCTTCGCTCGAAGATCTCGAGCGCAGGCTTCAGCTCGATCTCCTGTGGCTCAACCAGCCGCCGAAGGCCTGGCTTCCTAGGACCGAAGTCGATAGTGCCGAGGTTCTGGACGTGGCCGTAATCGGGGCCGGTCTCTGCGGGCTGGTGACGCTGGCCGCCTTGAAGAAGGTCGGCATCTGCAATGTCCGCGCCTTCGACCGCGCTCCGAAAGGGCGGGAGGGCCCCTGGATCACCTATGCGCGGATGGAGACGCTGCGTACCCGCAAAGATGCCGCGGGGCCGGCGCTCGGCATCCCGTCGTTGACTTTCCGTGCGTGGTTCGAGGCGCAATATGGCGCTCAGGCCTATCTCGATATGGGCCTCATTCCACGTCCCATGTGGATGGACTATCTCGTCTGGTATCGGCGGGTCCTCGATCTCGACGTGGTCAACGACGCCACCCTGTCGGCAATCGGCTTTCGCGAAGATGGCCTGATCGCTCTGGACTTCGAAAGGGCCGGAGCGAAGGAGCAGGTTCTCGCCCGCCGCGTGGTTCTGGCGACCGGCCTCGACGGGCTCGGCGCTCCGACGCTTCCAGATGTCGCCGCCCGCGTGCCGTCGCGCTTCGTGAAACACGGCGCCGATGTCATCGACATGGCTTCCTTGAAGGGCAAGCGCGTTTCTGTCGTCGGCGCCGGCGCATCGGCGATGGACAATGCCGCAGCCGCCCTGGAGGCGGGTGCTGCGCGCGTCGACATCTTTGTGCGTCGTGCCGATATCCCGCGCGTCGACAAATTCACCGGGGTCGGCAACCAGGGCATGACGCAGGGTTATGTCGGCCTGCCGGATGCGGACAAGTGGACCTATATGGTTGCCGGCGAACGGGCCCAGATCCCGCCGCCGCGCCACAGCGTGCTGCGCGTCTCGCGCCATCTGAACGCCTTCTTTCATCTGGCAAGCCCGATAAGTGAGCTCGTCGAGGCCGGCGATGCGGTGGACGTGGTGACGCCGAAGGGGCGTTACCGGACCGATCTGGTGATCTTCGCGACGGGTTTCTCGGTCGATTTCGGCAAGCGGCCGGAATTTTCCGCGCTCGCCGGCAAGATCCTGCTCTGGCGCGACGCTTACACTCCGCCCGCCGGGTGGGAGCATGAAGGTGTTGGTTCGACGCCCTATCTCGGCCCTTCTTTCGAATTTCTGCCGAAGCCGGGGCTCGATCCCGGTCTTGCCGCCTCGGTCTCGCGGGTCGCCTGCTTCGCCTATCCGGCGGTTCCCTCGCACGGAAAGATCACCAGCGGGATACCTTCGATCAGCGATGGCGCGGCGCGCTTGGCGACGGGTCTCGCACGGTCGCTCTTCGTGGAGGACCGGACCTACCATCTCGATCGCTTTCTCGCATTCGATACGCCGGAACTTCTGGGCGACGAATGGACGGACGCGGATATTGACGAGGACATGAGCATTGCCAATGGATGAACGACGTCCGGAGCTTCAGATTTTCTACGGCATCTCGTCGCCATGGGCCTATTTCGGCGCCCAAAGGGCGGTTGCGATTGCCCGTGAGAATGACGCAGGCGTGCGGCTCAGGCCGATCCGCATCATCGAGGCGAATGGCGGCATCCCGCTGCGCAAGCGTCCCGATGCGCGCCAGCTCTACCACGAGGTCGAACTGCGCCGCTGGCGGGACTATCTCGGCATGCCGCTTAACCTGAAACCGAAATTCTACCCCTGCCGCACGATCGAGCCAGCCGCGCAGGCGGTGATCGCGCTCCAGAAGGCGGGCCTCGACGCGATTTCCTTCTCGTTCGCCGTGCAGCGGGCGCTTTGGGCCGAGGACCGCGACATCGCCGACCTCTCCACCCTCCGCGATATCGCGCGGGCAACGGCCGGCGAGACTGCGGCAGGGCTCGTCGCCGATCCGCAGCCGGACGATATCGTCGCGGAGTGGCACGGCAATCTCGCGGAGGCCGAGCGGCTTGGTGTCTTCGGCACGCCGACCTACGTCCTCGGCAAGGAACTCTTCTGGGGGCAGGATCGCCTGGAATTCGTCGACCGCGCCCTGAAGGCCGGCAAGACCATTGAAATGCGCAAGGAAACGGCGTGATGACCGACGCAAGAAAACTGCATGATAACGCAATCATCGTCGATGGCCTCCAGACCTGCCAGTGGAGCCGGTCGATCTTCGAGGAAATGCGCGCCGGCGGCCTGACGACCGTCAACGTCTCCTCCCTTCTCTGGGAGAATTTCCGCGAAGGGATCGGCTACGTTTCCGAGTGGAAGCGCTTCCTGCGCGAGAACGACGACATCATCCGGCCGGTCCGTACCGTCGCCGATATCCATGCCGCCAAGGCGGAAGGCAAGACCGGCATCATCATCGGCTGGCAGAACACCTCGCCTTTGGAAGACAAGCTCGACTACGTGGAGATCTTCAAGGATCTCGGCGTCGGCATCATGCAGCTTACCTACAATACCCAGAACTATTCCGGCGCAGGCTACCTGGAGGAAGTCGACAGCGGGCTCACCGGCTTCGGCAGGGAAGTGCTGGCGGAAATGAACCGCGTCGGCGTGCTCTGCGACCTGAGCCATGTGGGCGACAAGACCAGTGCCGACGTCATCGCCTATTCGAAGAAGCCGGTCTGCATCTCGCATATCCTGCCGCGGGCGCTGCGGGACGTCAAACGCAACAAGCCAGACGAATTGTTCGTCGCCTGCGCCGAAAAGGGCGGCCTGATCGGCGTCAGCCTCTTCGCGCCGGGCCTTGCCGCCGGCAACGACGCGACGGTGGAGGATTACCTCGATGCCATGTCTTACGTGATCGACCTCGTCGGCGAGGACCATGTCGGCATCGGCACGGACTTCTCGCTAGACCGGCCGCGTCCCGGTCCCTGGCTGCTTTGGGCCAACAAGGACAAGGGTACCGCACGTACGCTGACCGAATTCGGTTCGGTCAAGATATCAAAGCCCAAGGGAATCCAGCGGATGACCGAGATGCCGAACCTGACGGCCCGCATGCTGGCACGCGGCTGGGGCGAGGAACTGGTGCTCAAGCTTCTTGGCAGGAACTGGCTGCGCGTGCTCGACGCGGCCTGGACGCCGATGGCCTGATCTTCTCCGGCATGGACTGTCGGTAGGAAGAATTGCCTCGGCTTATCGAGCGGGAGACCGCGTTTGCGGGATCAGGGAACTGCATGGGGATATAAGAACACACGCCATGCCTAAAACTGGAGAGACGGACATGACGATACGCATGCAAAACGGAATTTCGCGGATGTTCCTCAGCGCCGGCATTCTTGCAGCCGGCCTTGCCGCATTTGCCGGCGCGGCCCAGGCCCAGGATGCCTCGATCAAGGGAACGGTGAACGTCGTCGGTTTTTCCGGCGTTTTCGCCGACAATTACCAGAAGTTCATCATCGCTGCCTTCAAGGAAAAATATCCCGGCATCGAGGTGACGTACCAGCAGAGCAAGAATTCCGCAGAGACGCTCGCCCTTTTGACGCTTCAGCAGGCGGACCCGAAGATCGACGTGGCCCTGATCGACGTCTCGGTCGCCATCAAGGCCAACAAGAGCGGCATTTTCGCCAAGCTCGACCCGGCCAAGGTCCCGAGCCTTGCCGAAATGCCGGACTGGGCCCGCCTCGACGGCGACAAGGCGGTCGCCTTCTCGCAGGACAATCTGGCGATCCTCTACAATACCGACAGCGTGAAGCAGCCGCCGACAAGCTGGAACGACCTGACCGACCCGAAATACAAGGGCAGGATCGCCGCGAAGCTTGGTGATACGCGCGGCGTCATCCTGCTGCCGATCCTCGACAAGCTGAAGGGCGCCGACTACAAGGACACCGTCGATCCGGCGATCGACATGCTCAAGGAAATCGCCCCGAACGTCTCGACCTGGGAGCCGGCGCCGGATTGCTACGCCGTCGTCCAGAGCGGCGAAGTCGACCTTTCCATCTGCTGGAACGGCCGCGCGCAATACCTGCACGACACCCAGGGCGGCAAGATTGCTGTTGCCGCGCCGAAGGAAGGCTCGATCGGCCAGACCAATACGATCGGTCTCGTCGAAAACTCCAAGAATGCCGAGGCGGCACAGCTCTTCATCAACTATGCGCTGGGCACCGAGGCACAGGCGACCTTCGCCGAAAAGAGCTTCTATGGACCGGTCAATACCAAGGTGACCCTGCCGGACGCGGTTGCCGCGCGCATCTACGGCTCCAAGGAAGCCCAGGCCGCCCAGATGTCGCTCGACTGGAACTTTGTCGCGGAGAAATATTCCGCCTGGATCCAGCGCATCAACCGCGAAGTCATCGCGCTCAACTGATCTGTCTTGAGGGAACTGGCCGTCATGGCTGATCATCACGTCATCATCGAAAATCTCGTGAAGACCTATCCAGGCGCCCAGAAGCCTTCCGTGGATCACGTCAGCTTCTCGCTGCCGCGCGGCGAGATGCTGGCCCTGCTCGGGCCTTCCGGCTGCGGCAAGACGACGATCCTGCGCATGATCGCCGGTCTGATCGCCCCGACATCGGGCGCGATCAGGCTCGACGGCAGGGACGTTTCCTCCATTCCCGTCTACAAGCGGAACATGGGCATGGTCTTCCAGGCCTATGCCCTGTTTCCCCACATGACGGTCGCGGAGAACATCTCCTTCGGCCTCGAAATGCGCAAGGTCGGCAGGGCCGAGCGCGAGGAGCGCGTCAGGAAGGCACTCGACCTCGTCAAGCTTGCCGGTTTTGGCGAGCGCAAGGTCAGCCAGCTTTCCGGCGGCCAGCAGCAGCGCGCGGCGATCGCTCGTTCGCTGGTGATCGAGCCGGAACTCCTGTTGCTCGATGAGCCGCTGTCGAACCTCGATGCGAAACTGCGCGATGAGATGCGCGATGAAATCCGCGACATCCAGGCACGCACCGGCGTGACCGCCATCTTCGTCACCCACGATCAGGACGAGGCGCTTTCGATGGCCGACCGTCTGGCGGTGATGTCGGCAGGCAGGCTGGAGCAGATCGGAACCCCGCGCGAAATCTTCGACCGGCCGCAGACCGATTTCGTCGCCTCCTTCATCGGTGCCGGGACCTTTTTCGAAGGCAAGGTTGCCGGGCCGGGCATGGCGGTTGTCGACGGCCTGCCGCCGCTTCGTTTCGTCGGTGAAGCCGCTGTCGGATCGCCGGTCAGGCTGATGGTCCGGCCCCATCGCCTGCTCCTCGCAGGAGAGGACGGCCAGCCGAACAGCTTTACCGGCACCGTCGAGCACATCGTCTATCGCGGTCAGATCCTGACGCTGAGCGTGCGTTGCGGCAGCCGTCTGCTGCAGGCCGATCTGCCAACGCATGCGGGTGTCCTGCCGCAGAAGGGCGATCAGGTCACCCTGACCGTCGCGCCCGAAGACGTGACCCTCATCGGTCGGGAGGCTGCATGAGCGCCGCCGTGACAGCGCCTGCAGCCGGCGCGCCGGCCGCCTCGCGAGGCATCCTCCTGCTGCTGCTTCTGCCCGGCCTCGTCGCGCTGGTCGTCACCTTCCTGCTGCCGCTCCTCTGGCTGTTCCGTGCCTCATTCGCATCTTCATCTGTCGGGGCGCTGAGCGGCGGCGACTGGACATCGGAATCCTATACGACCGTTCTGTTCGATCCGTTCTACTGGCGAGTAGCCTGGAATACGCTGGTTCTCGGCTTCAATGTCGCGATCTTCGCCGTCATCCTGTCCTATCCGATCGCGCTCTTCCTGGCCCGGACGCAAAGCCGCTTTCGGGGCGTGCTGACGGCGCTCGCGGTGGCACCTCTGCTGACGTCGTCCGTCGTCCGGACCTACGGCTGGATGGTGATCCTCGGAGACCGGGGCGTCATCAACAGCACGCTGCAGGCGCTGTCGCTGACCGATGGCGTCATCCGTCTCACCAACAACAGCTTCGGTGCCACCGTCGCGCTGATCGAAATCCTGATGCCCTATGCGATCCTCGCCATGCTCAGCGGCTTCGGCCGACTGAACGTTCAACTGGAGGAGGCAGCCGCGATGCTCGGCGCCAACCGGCTCAAGGTGTTCACGCGCATCGTCCTGCCGCTCAGCCTGCCCGGCGTGCTGACGGCGGCGCTCCTCGTCTTCGTGCTGGCGATCTCCTCCTTCGTGACGCCGCGCCTGATGGGGGGAGGGCGCGTCTTCGTCCTCGGCACGGAAGTCTTCAACGAGGCGACGGTGACGCTCAACTGGCCGCTGGCTGCGGCGCTCTCGGTCATGCTGCTCGTGCTGTTCAGCAGCATCATCCTTCTCTACCAGCGTGCGCTGCGCGCGCTCGAAGTGTGAGGTCGGCCATGCAGAACACCTCGATCCTCGGCCGCGTCGCCTGGAATACGCTGATCACGCTGCTTTATCTGTTCCTGCTGGCGCCGATCGTCATCGTTTTCATCATCTCTTTCGACACGCGCCAGTATCTCGCTTTTCCGCCGGAAAGCTTCTCGTTGGGATCCTATGTGAAGGTCTTCCACAATGCGAAGTTCATTTCGGCCTTCTGGCGCAGCCTGGCGATCGGCACGATTGTCGGCATCGTTTCGGTTTCGGCCGGCATGCTCCTGTCGCTGTCGCTGGTGCGCTACAAGTTCCGCGGCAAGGCGGCGGTGAATTTTCTCATCCTCGCGCCCTTCCTCGTGCCGCATATCGTGCTGGCCGTCGGCATCATGCTGGTCATCGCGCCGATCGGGCTGCTCGACACCTATCCCGGCATCGTACTTGCCCATCTCGGCATCACGATCCCTTACACGGTACGGACGATCACCATGAGCCTGATGGCCGTCGACACGCGCGTGGAGGAGGCCGCACTGGTGCACGGGGCGTCTCCGGCCATGGTATTCTGGCGCATCACCCTGCCGCTGGTGCGTCCCGGCCTGATCGCCGGCGCCGTGATCGCCTTCCTGATCTCCTTCGACGAGGCGACGATTTCGCTCTTCATCGTCTCGGTCAAGGCGTCCACGCTGCCGACCGAAATTTATCACTATCTCGAATATTCCACCGATCCGCAGATCGCCGCCCTTTCCGTCATCCTGATCCTGATCTCCATCGGCGTCGTGGTCGCGGTCGAAAGATTGGTCGGCCTGCGCAGGGCAATATGAGGTCGGCATGACAATCGTCGAAACAACGGGCGGTCCTGTCGAGGGTTTTCGGGAAAACGGATATCACGTCTTTCTCGGGGTTCCCTATGCCGCGCCGATCACGCCGGAGCGGCGCTTTGCGGCGCCGCAGCCGGTGGCCCGGTGGCCCGGCATCCGCTCTGCCAGGACACTCAGCGCAGTCTGTCCGCAGATCCCGACCTACGGTCCCGTAGGCAAGGCGGCCGCATCGAAACTGGAGTTCGGCACGGACTTCCTGACGATCAACATCCGGACGCCGTCGGTAACCGGTTCCGCTCCGGTACTCGTCTGGATCCATGGCGGCGGCTATGCCGTCGGTTCGGCGAACGAGGCCATTCTGCAAAGCGGCGCCTTTGCGGCCAGTGGCATCGTCGAGGTCACCGTCAACTATCGGCTGGGCGCGCTCGGCTTCCTGCATCTGAACGACGGTTCGCCGGACAATCGCGGCCTGCTCGACCAGATCGCCGCGCTTCAATGGGTTCGCGACAATATCGAAGCCTTCGGCGGTGACCCGAAGCGCGTCACCTTCGCGGGCCGTTCCGCCGGTGGCTTCGCGATCGCGGCGGTCATGGCCATGCCGGCGGCGCAGGGTCTCTTCACCAGGGCGATGCCGCAAAGCGGAGCGAGCACCGGCATTTCCACGATGGACGATGCGCAGAAGCTCAATCGTCGCATGCTCGACTACCTGCAGGTGACGGAGGCCGAGCTTCACGACATGCCCTTCGAGACCCTGCTCGTTGCGCAGCGCGATCTCTGCAACGAATCCTACGAACGGCATGACTTCGAGCGGGACGGCTCGGCCTCGATGCTGGGTGTCCCCTTCGTCCCGGTCATCGACGGCACCTCGCTTCCGCGACACCCGGAAGCCGCCGCAGCGGATGGCGAAACCATGGCCGTGCCGATGATGATCGGCTGCACGACCGGCGAATACGTGACCCATGCGACGGCGCAGCCGGACATGGATTTCGAGATCGCCGCAAGCCTGCTGCACGAACGCGTGCGGCCGATGGGGCTGACCGGGGCCGGGATCGTCGAGCGCTATCGGCGTGCGTTGCCGGATCATTCTCCACGCGGCATCTGGCGCGCCGTCGGTGGCGATCTTGTCTTCCAGAACCCGGCGACGCGCTTCGCCCGCCTGCGTGCGGTCCACCAGCCCGTTTACAAATACCTCTACGGGCCGATCGGAGCCGATGAACTCGGAGCGCCGCACGGCGCCGAAGTCGGTGAGGTCTGGTACCGGCGCGGCATGGATGTCAGCCATCTGCCGACGCGGCAGGCCGTCACCCAACCGGATTTCGCGACGGTTGTTCACGACGTCTGGGTTTCCTTCATTCGCGACGAGATGCCGACGTCGCCGGCCGGTGACTGGCCCCGCTATTCGGCCTCGCAGCCAGAGGTGCTGCATATGGATAGCAGGGATTTTCGCGTCATCGCCGACCCCTTCGATGGGCGCACCGCGCTTTGGAGCACCGCGGGCGCGTGAAAAGGATCTCGCGACCGTTCACACCGATAAGCGCCCGTTCTGAACCGGACTGGTCCGCCAAGGATAAGATGGCTATACCAACCACGTCGACGAATGCTGGAATGTCACTCGTAAGGGTGAAGACGGGAAACCCTATGCCTCCGGAATATCTTGATACGCGGCAATTGGAGGCCTTCGTGGCCGTGATGTCCATCGGCAGTATGACGGGTGCTGCTAAGGCGCTTGGAAAATCCCAGCCGGTAGTGACGAGGCTTATTCAGGAACTGGAGCAGGAACTGGGTTTTCCGGTACTGCATCGCAACGGGCCGCGGATCGCCCCGACCGAGCAGGGGGTCGCTTTTTTCTCCCAGGCAGAGCTGTTCCTCAGCGGGCTGCGCACCATCAGCGAAAGGGCCCGGCAGATCGAGACTGCTCCGGCGAAGGCGGTGGAACTTGCATCGATTCCGGCGATCGCCGCGAGTGTGATCCCGCTTGCGTTGCAGGAGTTGCCAAAGGAACTCTTTCCCGAACACGTCCATGTGCAGAGCATCGCTTCGGAGAATGTCGTCCAGGCGGTTCTGGCGCGGACGGCCGATGTGGGCATTGCCAGCCTGCCGCTCGACAATCCGGGTATCGACGTCCACTGGATCGGGGAGGTGCCATGCGTGGCCGTCGTGGCCGCTGGCGACGAACTGGCGGGGAAGGACATGCTGCAACCGGCCGATCTGCACGGCCGCCGGCTGATCGCCTCGGCAAATCCGTACCGGTTGCGGATGCGGATTGATCGCGCATTTGCCGAGCATGGCATCGAGCCGGGCGGCGTCATCGACAGCAACGCCACCTATGTCTCGCTTTCGCTGGCGCGCGCGGGGCTTGGAGTGGCGATCGTCGAGTCGGTCACTCTGAGCGGCTTGCCGATCAAGGACGTCTCCGTCATCCCCCTGAGCTTCCACGTCCCGTTCCATTGGGGCGTGATCACGGCGACGGGACTTCCGCTGTCGGCGACCGTCCGGCGATTGATCGATGCGATCGAGCACCAGGCATCGAAGCTGACCAGCTTTATCAAGCACGACAGCCTGCCGAGCATATAGGCGTGATGATGGTTGTCGCCAGACGGTGACATTTAGCCTTGAAACGAACGCGAGATGCTTGGGCGTAACCAGTATGGCTGCGCCCGGCACGTCCGTTTGAGCGCGTCGAGCGATCGCGGAGACCTTCGAAAGCAGGGCAGACGCTCGAACATCGAATCCCGAAAGCACATTTTTTAGGCGGGATTTTCTATTGCCTCAAACCTTATTATGCACTAAACGAATTGACATAGATCAATGCTGCAATTTGCGCATTATGGGTTGGCGATGGAAATCAAGCAGCTCGAAGTCTTTCTGGCGGTCATGTCGGCGGGCAGCATCACCGCCGCGGCGCGCCTTTTGGATCGCTCGCAATCCCAGGTGACACGGCTTGTCCAGGAACTGGAGGCTTCGGTCGGGTTTCCGCTCTTCGAACGGAATGGCCCGCGCATCACACCCACGTCCAAGGCGATTGCCTTCCATGCCGACGCGGAACGTTTCCTGACCGGGATCGGCCAGCTCCAGGAGCGGGCGAAGACAATCGCGTCCTCTGAGCTCGGCCCCATCGAGATCGCCGCGATCCCGGCCTTCGCGAGCGGTCTCCTTCCGCTGGCGCTGGCCGAGATGCCGGAAAGCCTGCTTCCCCGGAGCATCCATCTGCGCAGCATTTCGGCCGAGGCTGCGGTCCAGTCCGTGCTTGCCCGCACGGCCGATCTCTGTGTCGCATCGCTGCCGGTCGAGCATCCTGGTCTTGAAGTGCATGGCCTATTTCAGTCGCCTTGCGTGGCGGCGGTCGCGGTGGATGATCCTCTGGCCGCCAAGCCGACGATTTCCATGGAAGATTTCGCCGATCGTTGCCTGATCACCATGGCGAACCCCTTCCGTCTGCGCCGCCGCGTCAACCAGGCGCTTGAGGTTGCCGGTGTCCGGCCGTCGCGCATCGTTGATACCAATGCGGCGCTCAATGCGTTGCAACTCGCATCGACCGGCTTCGGCATCGCGATCGTCGAGCCCGCCACCGCCTATGGCGTCGAGCTGAAGAATGTCGAAATCCGCCCTCTGGACATGAACGTCCCGTTTCTCTGGGGGATTTTCTCGGCGGCTTCCAGGCCGCTTCCGGATGGCGTCCTTGAGCTCATCCAGTTGATCATCAGGATTTCAGCCGCCCGCATGCCCGGTTTCATCGCGCATGATCCGGGTCATATCGAACGCGTTGCCGATGCCACGTTCGGCGCCGGCCAGCATGCACAGGAGCATTGATCTTGAACGTCCAAGCCAAGCAGCCGGCGACGGGTCTGGCAGGTCTCGAAAGCAGACTGGCCGACGACCTTTCGCTCCTCGAGCTTCCTCCCAAGGAGTGGGTGCCGGCGACCGAATACGACGGCAAGCGTGTCTATGACGCCGTCGTCATCGGCGCCGGCATGTGCGGGCTCGTGGCGGCCGCATCGCTGAAGATGCTCGGTATCCACAACGTCGTCTGCCTTGACCGGGCTCCGCAGGGGCTCGAAGGGCCATGGGTCACATTCGCCCGCATGGAGACGCTCCGCTCACCCAAGCAACTGACGGGGCCGGCCCTCGGCTTGCCGTCACTGACCTTCCGCGCCTGGTATGTTGCCCAGTTCGGCCAGGACACCTGGGAGGCGCTTGGCAAAATCCCGAAAGAGCAGTGGATGGACTATCTGGTCTGGTATCGCAAGGTGCTCGACCTGCCGGTTCGAAATTGCATCGCCGTCACCGGCATGGCGCCGGTCAATGACGACCTGATCGCAATTGATGCGACCGACTTCGCAAGCGGAAAGGATGAGCGGCTCTACGCACGGCATGTCGTGCTTGCAACCGGCCGCGACGGTCTCGGCCGCGGCTACGTGCCGGACTTCGCACACCACGTGGACCGCAGGTTCTGGGCGCATTCGGCCGATGACATCGACTTTGCTGCCCTGAAGGGAAAGCGCGTCGCCGTGATCGGTGCCGGGGCCTCGGCCATGGACAATGCTGCGACCGCCCTCGAAGCAGGGGCCGCCGGCGCCGACATGATCATCCGCCGCAAGGAGATGCCGCGCATCAACAAGTTCACCGGCATTTCCAGCCAGGGCGTCGTGCAGGGCTTTGCGGGCTTGAGCGACGACTGGAAGTGGAAGTTCATGGACTATGTGCTGGGCGCCCAGACGCCGCCGCCGCGGGACTCCACGCTCCGGGTCTCCCGTCATCCGAACGGTCGTTTCTTTCTGGCGACCGGGGTGACCGGCCTGCGTGAAAAGGGCGACGGGGTGATTGTCGAGACCAGCCGCGGCGACCTGGAATACGACTTCGTGATCTTCGCGACAGGCTTCCGGGTGGATCTCGATGAGCGGCCGGAACTTCACCATTTCGCGCCCTTCATCCGGTTCTGGCAGGACACCTATGCGCCCGCCGAGGGCATGGAGAACGGCGAGCTCGCGACTTCGCCCTATCTCGGTCCCGATTTCGAATTCCTGGAAAAGGCACCGGGAAGCTGCCCGTCGTTGCGCCTCGTTCATTGCTTCAATTACCCGGCATCGCTCAGCCACGGAAAGCTGTCGGGCGATATCCCGGCCGTCAGTGATGGCGGGCGCCGGCTGGCGCGCGGCATCGCCCGCAGCCTCTTCGTCGCTGATCGCGAAACCCATTTTGCCAACCTGGTGGCGTACGAGACGCCGGAATTGCTTGGCGACGAGTGGACCGATTCCGCCGCAATGCTCGACGATCTCGAAAAGGGTGCGGCGGAATGAGAGACACGGTTCTTGCCACTGCGGGGCCTTGCCCATGAACCGCTACCTGGCAGTCAAGCTCGCAGAAGCGCTGCTCGCCATCTGGGGCGTAGTGACCATCGTGTTCTTCGTCAGCCGTGTGCTGGGCGACCCCGCGGTGCTGCTGCTTCCGGTCGGAGCCGACCAGCAGGAGATCGACGCGCTGCGGGTCTCCCTCGGCCTCGATCGGCCGATCCTCGAACAATATGCCCTGTCCATGTTCGCGATGCTGTGTGGAGATTTCGGCATCTCCTTCCAGCATACTCGTCCCGCGATGGACGTGGTTCTCGAACGCATGCCGGCGACCATCGAGCTTGCCGGGACCGCATTGCTGTTCGGTACGCTGATCGGTGGCGCCGCCGGCGCGGTTGCCGCCTTGAAGCGCGGCACCATCTCCGAATTCATCGTCATGATCGCGGCCCTGCTGGGGCAGGCGACACCCGTCTTCTGGCTCGGCATCATGCTGATCCTCGTCTTCTCGGTCGATCTCGGCTGGCTGCCGACCGGCGGCTCGGGCACGATCGCCCATCTGGTCCTGCCGGGGCTGACGCTTGCGGTCTTCGTCTCCGCCTCCATTGCCCGGCTTTTGCGGTCGTCGCTGCTCGACATCATGCGCGAGGACTATGTCCGCACCGCCCGCGCCAAGGGCCTCATGCCGCGCACGGTATTCTTCTGGCATATCGCCCGCAACGCGCTGATCCCGGTCGTCACCATGATCGGCATCATCGCCGGCGAGTTGCTTGGTGGCTCCGTGGTCATCGAGACCGTGTTTGCCTGGCCGGGCGTCGGACGCATCATCATGCAGGCGATCCAGGCCCAGGATTTCCCGGTCATTCAGGCGGGTGTCGCTCTCGTTGCCGCTATCTTCATCCTCATCAACCTGCTGGTCGACCTGCTCTACGGCGTGCTCGATCCGCGCATCAGCCGGCAATAAGGGGGGCGGTCCATGAAGTCCTTCTTCCTCGCCCTCCTGAAAAGCCGCGCCGGGCTGTTCGGCTTCGCGCTCGTCGCCATCTTCGTTCTGGCCGCGCTGCTTGCGCCCTATCTCGGCCTGCCGGTCCCGACGCGCTCGAACCTCGTCGCCCGCATGGCGGCACCCACCTGGACGGGGCTTTTTTCGCCGGGCGCCCATCCGCTCGGCACAGACGAGCTCGGCCGCGACATCCTCTCGCGCATCGTCTACGGGAGCCGGGTGACGCTGACGATCGCCACGGCCGCCGTCGTTCTCGGCGGCATCGTCGGCACGCTTCTCGGCATCGTCGCCGGCTATTATCGCGGCATGGTCGATCGGGTGCTGATGCGCATCGTCGACATCCAGCTCGCGCTGCCTCTCATGCTGCTCGCGCTCCTGGTGATCGCGGCGCTGGGGCCATCCACCACCAATCTGGTCGTCGTGCTCGCGCTGACGAGCTGGCTGCGCTACGCCCGCATCATCCGCGGTCAGGTTCTGGCTTTGCGGGAGAGGGAATTCATCCTTTCCGCGCATGCGATCGGGGCAGGGACCTGGCGCATCATGATCAAGCATCTCCTGCCGAACGTCCTGACTCCGGCGCTCGTGATTGCGACCCTGGAGCTCGCCCGCATCATCATCATGGATGCGGCGCTGTCCTTCCTCGGCCTCGGCGTCCAGCCGCCGAACCCAAGCTGGGGCCGCATGCTGGCCGATGGCCGCGTCTACATCTCGACGGCCTGGTGGATCGTCACCTTCCCGGGCGTCGCGATCCTTTTGACCGTGCTTAGCGTCAACCTCCTGGGGGATTGGCTGCGCGACTATTTCGATCCGAAATTGAGGACCATGCGATGAACAAGATATCCCCATCCAGCCTGCCGCCCCGCGTCGGACGCCTCAAGGCGGGTATGGCGAAACAGGAGGTCGATGTCATCATTTCCTTCAAGCCGGAGAACAGCTTCTATTTCACCGGCTTCAACCCGATCATCTATTCGCATCCGGTGATTGCCATCCTCACGCGTGACCATGATCCGATCATGCTCGTGCATGCGCTGCGCGACGATCATGGCCGGGCGAGCGCCTGGGTACCGGACATTCGCCTTTATGGCGCATGGTCCACCAAGGTGACGATGGGGCCGAATTGGCAGGATGCGCTCGCCTCCATCCTCGGCGACCTCGGCGTTGCCGCAAAGACGGTCGGAATCGAGGAGGAGTTCGTCTCGATCCAGCGGCTCGGCCAGCTTCGCAAGGCCTTGCCGGACGCGACATTCACCGATGTCAGCCATCTCATCGACCATTGCCGGCTGATCAAGGATCCCGACGAGATCGCCCAGGCGCGTATTGCCGCGAAGATCGCCGACCTCGGCATGGATACCGCGGTCGAAACGCTGGCGGCAGGCGGAACGGAGCGGGATGTCGCGGTCGCCTCGATGCATGCGATGAACAGGCTCTGGGCGGAAAACTATCCCGATGTGGAGGTCTGTGATTTCGGCTCCCTGGAGGGCGGCGTTCAGAACGGCCTCTGGACCTGGGTGCTCTCCGGCCCGCGCATGTTCTTCAATTGCGATAACCCCACCCAGCGCAAGCCGCAGCGCGGCGAGGCGGTCTCGGTTCTCATCTGGACGATCGCCAACGGCATCCATGCGGAAAACGAGCGGACAGTGGCCATGGGGCCGCTGCCGGAGGTCAACAGGCGGGCTCTCAACGCCATCCTCGAAATCCGCGAGGAGGTCGACGCAATCATCAGGCCCGGCACACCCTACAGGGACCTGTTCGAGAAGACCCGTGAGGGCCTGAAAAAGCGCGGCTATGGCGCCAATATTCCCGGCCGAATCGGCCACGGAATCGGGCTCGGCGCCCATGAGCATTCCTCGCTCGATGCCAATTCTCCGTTGGTGCTGGAGCCGGGCATGATCTTCACCTTCGAGCCCAATATCCGTGTGCCCTGCGTTTGCGCCACGCAGATTTCCGACACGGTTCTCATGACCGAGACCGGCCGCGAATACCTGACCCGCTCCGCCGGCGGCTACCTGGAGGTCTGAGCGTCCGATGGCTCCGCTGCTCGAGGTCCGTAATCTTACCGTCGCGTTCGACACGCCGTCCGGCACGGTGCATGCCGTCAACGACGTATCCTACACCCTTGAGGAGGGGGAGACCCTCGGCATCGTCGGCGAATCCGGTTCGGGCAAGAGCGTGCATGCGCTTTCGATGGTTGGGCTGATCGCCACGCCGCCGGGCCGCATCGTCAGCGGCGAGGTGATCTTCAACGGTCGCGACCTGCTGAAACTCTCTCAGCGCGAGCTTTTCGAGGTGCGCGGCAAGGAGATCGGCTTCGTCTTCCAGGACCCGATGACCTCGCTCAACCCGGTGCTGACGATCGAGCGGCAGATCGCCGAGCCGCTGCGCCGGCACTTCGGCATGTCGACGAGCCAGGCACGGGCGCGGGTGATCGAACTTCTCGAACTGGTCGGCATTCCCGATGCCGCCCGCCGTGCCCGGCAATATCCGCACGAGTTCTCAGGCGGCATGCGTCAGCGGGTGATGATCGCCATCGGCATTTCCTGCAACCCGAAGCTCCTGATCGCCGACGAGGCGACGACGGCGCTCGACGTCACCGTCCAGGCGCAGATCCTCGATCTCGTCCGCGATCTGAAACGCAAGATCGGCACGACCGTCATCTGGATCACCCACGACATGGGCGTGGTCGCCGGACTGGCCGATACGGTGCAGGTCATGTATGGCGGCCGCATCATGGAGCGTGGCCCGGTCCGCTCCGTTTTCCACGATCCGCGCAGCGCCTATACTTGGGGTCTTCTGAAATCGCTTCCACATGGCGGCCGGCGCGGTATCAACCGGCTCTACCAGATTCCCGGCAATCCACCCGATCTGACGAAGGAACCGGTCGGCGATCCTTTCGCGCCGCGCAATCCCTTCGCTACGGAGCGGTGCAGATTGGAAACGCCGCCGCTTGTCAATGCTGCCGACAGCACTCCCGGCCATCGGGTGGCGGCCTGGTACGACCTGCGTGCCGAGCTTGCGCGCATGGAGGCACAGGCATGACCGAGCTTCACGCCACCCCTCTCGTTTCCGTCAACCGGCTTTGCAAGACCTATGGTGGTGAAGGGGGGCTGTTTGGGTCCCGGACAGTTGCGCTCAAGGCCGTCAACAATGTCAGCTTCGACATTGCGGCCGGCGAGACGCTCGGCCTCGTTGGCGAATCCGGCTCGGGCAAGAGCACGACCGGACGCGTGCTGCTGCAGCTCGAGGCGCCGACAAGCGGCGACATTCTCTTCAGGAACAAGAACATCACCGGCCTGTCGAAGACGATGCTCAAGCCCTACCGGCGCGACATGCAGATCATCTTCCAGGATCCGTATGCCTCGCTCAATCCGCGCATGACGGTCGGAGAATTCGTCGCCGAACCGCTCGACGTGCACGGGCTTGCCGGGGCGCGGTCGGAGCGGCAGGACCGGGTCGCCTCCCTCTTCAAGAAGGTCGGCCTCGACCCCTCGTTCATGAAACGCTATCCGCACGAGTTTTCCGGCGGGCAGAGGCAGCGCGTCAACATCGCCCGGGCGATTGCGCTCAACCCAGCCTTCATCGTCGCGGACGAGCCGATCACCGCGCTCGACGTGTCGATCCAGGCGCAGATCGTCAACCTGTTCCAGGATCTGCAGGACGAGCTGGGGCTAACCTACCTCTTCATCGCTCACGACCTGTCGATGATCCGCTACCTCTGCCATCGGGTCGCGGTGATGCTGCGCGGCCGTATCGTCGAGATCGGCCCCTGCGAGGCGATCTTCGAGAACCCGCAGCATCCCTATACGAAGGCGCTCCTTTCGGCGATCCCGGTTCCCGACCCGGATATCGAGCGCAACCGCCGACCCATCGCTTTTGATGTCAATGCCAACCTGCCGCCCGAGGAAGCCTCGCTACGGGCGGTCGGGGATCGGCACTTCGTCCTCGGAGGTTAGCGCCATGCACCTGTTCGCGACCCATTTCGGAACCTATGAGGTCGGCTGTGACGCGAACGGGAAACCGCGGCTCCTGCCTTTCCGGCATGATCCCGATCCCTCGGAAATAGGGCTTGGCTATCTCGATCTTGCCGATCATCCCGAGCGCATCCGTGCGCCCATGGTTCGGCGCTCCTGGTTGGAAAATGGCCCGCTGGCCGGCACGGGCGTCGGTCGGGGCAGGGAGGGATTCGTCGCGGTGGGCTGGGACGAAGTCACAGGCCTGATCGCCGATGAATTGAGGCGTGTTCGCTCCACCCACGGGAACCAGGCGATCTTCGGCGGCTCCTACGGCTGGGCGAGCGCTGGCCGTTTCCATCATGCGCAAAGCCAGCTCAAGCGGCTTCTCAATCTCGCCGGCGGCTTCACCTCCTCGGTCAACAGCTATTCCTACGGTGCGGCCGGCGTGCTGCTGCCGCATATCCTGGGGAGCGAGTACAAGGACGCCTGCGATACATCGCCCTCCTGGAGCGACATTTTGGAGAACTGTGAATTGCTCGTCGGCTTCGGCGGCTTCCGGCTGACCAATGCGCAGGTCGAGGCGGGCGGCACCGGCAGCCATCGCGCGGTCGAATGGCTGCGCCGCTGCCAGGAAAGGGGCGTTCGCATCGTCGTATTCAGCCCGGCGGCAAGCGATGCGCCCTTGGGCCCGAATGTCCGGCACGTCCCGATCCGCCCGAACACGGACGCGGCCGTCATGCTCGGCATGTGCCACAGGCTGTTGACCGAGGGATTGTTCGATTGCGAGTTCCTGAAGCGCTGCACCACGGGCTTCGGAGAGTTCGAAAGCTATCTGGTCGGGGAGGGGGACGGCATTGCCAAGGACGCGGCCTGGGCGTCGGCAATCTCCGGCGTGCCGGCCGAGACGATCATCGAAATCGCCGAAGACCTGCACGACCATCGCAGCCTGATCAACGTTGCCTGGTCGCTGCAGCGCGCCCGTTTCGGCGAACAGCCGTTCTGGGCGGCGATCACGCTTGCTTCCATGGCCGGCCATGTGGGCAGGAAGGGCTGCGGTTTTGCCTTCGGCCTGACCGCTGTCAATGCCGTGGGCCAGCCGGTGCGCCGGCTGAAGGGGCCGGCATTCGAGCAGGGGCGCAATCCGGTGAGCCATTTCATACCGGTCGCGCGCACAACCGAGCTTCTTGAAAATCCGGGCGGTCGGATCGACTACGACGGCCAGGCCCTCGAACTGCCCGATATCCGGCTCGTCTGGTGGGCGGGCGGCAATCCGTTCCATCATCACCAGGACCTCAACCGCCTTGCGGAAGCCTTCCGGCGCCCGGAAACGGTGATCGTCACCGAGAACATGTGGACTGCGACGGCGAAGATGGCGGATATCGTGCTTCCCTCGGCCTTTCCATTCGAGCGTGATGACGTCGCAGCCTCTTCGCGAGACAACTGGCTGGTCTACAGCCGGCGCGTCATGGAACCGCCGGAAGGGGTGCTTACCGATCACGAGGCCTATTGCCTGATCGCCGACAGGCTTGGCTGCCGCGAAGCGTTTGATGAAAACCGCTGCGTCGACGACTGGCTGGCTCATATCTATGAAGGTTATCGGGAACGCTATCCCGAACTGCCCGACTTCCAGTCCTTCCGCCTGCGGGGCTTTGCGGCCCTTGACGAAGGGGAGGAGGCGCCGGCGCCCGCCGATCATTTCCGGCGGTTCGCGAAGGACCCCGAAAGTGCGCCGTTGAAGACGCCGAGCGGCCGCATCGAGATCGCCTCCGGCACGATCGGCAAATTCGGCTATCCCGATATCGGCTTGCATCCCGCCTGGAGGGAGCCGGAGGAATGGCTCGGCGCGCCGCTTGCGTCAAAACACCGGTTCCATCTTCTTTCGCCACAGCCTGCGCACCGCCTGCATGGACAGCTTGAATATGGTCCCGCCAGCCAAAGCGCCAAGTTGCGGGGGTACGAACGGTTCACGTTGAGCGCCGTGGATGCAAAGGGGCTCGCCGTCGAGGATGGCGATCTTTGCGAACTCTACAACGACCGGGGTCGTACGATCGCAGCCGTGACGATCGATGCGGATCTGATGCCAGGTGTGGCCGTGCTGCCGACCGGCGGCTGGTTCCGCCCGGATAGCGACGGGATCGATCATGGCGGCAATCCGAATACGCTGACGCCGATCACGGCCGCTTCCCGCCTGTCTCAGGCGACCGCACCGAATTCCTGCCTGGTTTCGATCCGCGCATGGCGCGGGCCGGCACCGGAACAACAGCATGAGGACTGAATGCATGGATCAGATTGATATCCTGTCAGGGATAAAGCCGGGTTCCGAACTGTACCGGATCCGCCGCGAGCGGCCGGACTATGTGGAAGGGACGGAACTGTGCCGTCAGACGGTGCTGGAGCCCAACCATGGATTCGACATCGGCCACGCGATGCGCGCAGCGCTTGCCGCCCGCATGGCGCGGCTGATCGGCCGGAATGATCTGGCGCGGACCTATGACCTGATGCTGGACGAGGCCGGCAGCGACGAGACGCTGGCGGCGATCGCCTCTGCTGTCGAACTTCCGACGGGTGCGGATATCTTCACACAGGCGCTTGTCCGCCATGCCGATCTCGTCACCAAAACGCCGCGTAACAACACCAGGGCCGATATCGAGCGTCTCGAAGCCGCCGGACTTTCGAACCCGCAGATCATCGCGCTCTCGGAACTGATCGCCTTCGTCAATTTCGAGGCCCGGGTGATCGTCGGCCTGGAAGCGTTGGAGCGGGTGGCATGAGTGCGTCGCGTTTCAAGGTCAAGGCGCTCGCCTGGGCGCCCTATATCGAGCCGGTCGATGTGGCGACCGCCACGGAGGACCAGCTTGCGGCCATGCAGGTGACGCCTTCCAACACCAAGGTGTCGCCCTATGTGCGCACGCTCGCGCACGACCCGGAATCCTATGTGGCACGGACGAAGCTCTTCAATGCCATCATGTATGCCAAGGGGGGACTCGATCGGGCCGAACGGGAACTCGGCGCGCTGGTCGCGTCCGCCGTCAACCGCTGCGTCTATTGTGCCTCCGTTCATGCACGCCGCTACGTGGAGCTTTCCGACCGTTCCGACGTGGTCGAGGAAATCTACATGCGAGGCCTCAACGGTCCGTTCGAGCCGAAGATCCAGGCGATCGTCGATTTCTGCAGGACGCTGTCGGAGACGCCCTCGCATGTCGGCCAGGATCAGGTGCAGACGCTGCGCGACCACGGCTTGTCGAAAGCCGAGATCGTCGACCTTATCCATTCCGCAGCGATCTTCGGCTGGGCCAACCGCCTGATGCACACGCTTGGCCATTCCACGCCGGTTGACGGCCGATAACATGAACAAGGAGAACACCATGAACGCCATATCGACCGAGAATGCCCCAGCCGCGATAGGGCCTTATTCGCAGGCTGTCCGACATGGAGATTTGCTGTTCGTCTCGGGGCAGCTTCCGATCGATCCGTCGACCGGCAATTTCAATTCCGACGATGCCGTCGAGCAGATGAAGCAATGCCTGAAGAACATTGCTGCGATAGCCGAAGCGGCCGGCACTGATCTGTCGAAGACGATCAAGACCACGATCCTGCTGACCGATCTTTCCGGTTTCGCGGCGATCAACGAAGCCTACGGGGCGGCGTTCTCCGCGCCCTATCCGGCGCGCGCCACCTTCGAGGTCTCGGCCCTGCCGAAGGGCGCCAAGGTTGAGGTCGAAGCCGTCATCGCCATTCCTGCAAAGGCCTGATCCATGTCGGATACGCAATCCTGCCCGTCCTGCCCGCCGGTGATGCGGTTGCCCGAAAGCGAGGATCGCGACTGGGCGCGGCACGCGATCGGGATATTGCAGGGCGACGGCCGCCGCTCGGCCGACACCCATTTGGTCAACCCGGTCTTCAAGGGGTTGAAGGGCATCTCGATCTACCTGAAGGACGAGTCGACCCATCCGACCGGCAGCCTGAAGCACCGGCTTGCCCGTTCGCTCTTCCTCTACGGCATCTGCAACGGCCGGATCCGGAAGGGCACGACGCTGGTGGAAGCCTCGTCCGGCTCGACCGCGGTCAGCGAGGCCTATTTCGCGCATCTTCTGGACCTGCCCTTCATCGCGGTGATGCCGCGCTCGACGAGCAGCCAGAAGATCGAGGCGATCGAGCGCTTCGGCGGGCGCTGCCATTTCGTCGAAAGCCCCGGCGAGGTCTATCACGTCGCCCAGCGCCTGGCTGAGGAGGCTAAGGGCTATTATCTCGACCAGTTCACCTATGCGGAGCGGGCGACCGACTGGCGCGGCAACAACAACATCGCCGAAAGTATCTTCGAGCAGATGCAGGCGGAGCGCCATCCGCATCCGGCCTGGGTGGTGATGAGTGCCGGCACCGGCGGCACCTCAGCGACGATCGGGCGCTACATCCGCTACCGGAATTTCCCGACGAGGCTCTGCGTCGTGGATGTCGAATATTCCGCCTTCTACGATGCGTATTGCTCCGGCGACGTGAACGTTACCTGCGAGAGGCCCTCGCGCATCGAGGGGATCGGACGGCCGCGGGTCGAACCGTCCTTCATTCCGGGCGTCATCGACCACATGATCAAGATCCCGGATGCGGCGTCGATTGCGGCCATGCACGTCCTGTCGGAGCGGCTGTTCCGGCGCGTTGGCGGTTCGACCGGCACCAATTTCTTCGGGCTGTGCTGGATTGCGGGCTGCATGATGGCGGCCGGGGAGGAGGGCTCGCTGGTCTCGCTGATCTGCGACAGCGGCGACCGTTACACTTCCACCTACTACAACCCCGACTGGCTGAGGGAAAACGGCATCGACATCGAGCCGCACAGGCAGATGATCGAGACCTTCCTCGATACCGGCAAGTTCGATCCGCTTATTCTCAAGGATACGCGATAGAGGAAAGACCGTTCCTTGCGGATGCACATAACGGCATGAAAAAGAAAGACATTCGAGAAACCAGAAGGAGACGGAACATGGACAGGAAAATGATATCTGCGGCGATTGCCGCCTTTTCGCTGAGCGCCCTGATGTCGACCACGGCGCTGGCCGAGGGCAAGACGCTGACGATCGGCATTACCAATACGATCAACACTTTCGATCCGCATATGACGGCATCGGTCGGCACCGACCTGAGCCTGCTCAGCCATATCTATCCGTCGCTCGTGCTGCGCGCGCCGGACATGAAGATCGTGCCCTCGCTGGCCACCGAATGGAAGAGCGTTGACGACCTGACCTGGCGGATCACGCTGCGGTCGGACGCTACGTTCAACGACGGAGAGAAGATCGATGCGGAAGCGGTGAAGTGGAATTTCGACCGCGTCCGCGACCCGGCGCTCAACGCCCGCATCAAGGCGTGGTTTGCGCTGATCTCCGACGTCAAGGTCATCAGCCCGACGGAGCTGGAGATCAAGACGAGCGCGCCCTATCCGGCGATGATCGAGCAGCTCTCGATGTTCTTCCTGCTTCCGCCGAAATGGGCGGCGGAGCACAAGCCGGCAACCGAGACGGCGTCGGGCGGTCCTTACGTGCTGAGTTCCGTCAAGCCGGGCGAAAGCTTCACGCTCAATGCCAATCCGCAATACTGGGGCGATAAGCCTGATTTCGATCAGGTTGTCATCCGTGTCATCCCCGAACCGGCGAGCCGCGTCGCGGCCCTTCTTGCCGGTGAAGTCGACTTCGTGAACTCGATCCCCACCACCGAAATCCAGCGCATCAAGGACAATGGCAGCGCCCAGGCCGGCGCCGTGCCGAGCACGCGCACCGTGTTCATCAAGTTCAACACGACAAAGCCGCCGCTCGACAACAGACTGTTCCGGCAGGCCCTCAATTACGCCGTCGACAAGGAAGGCATCGTCAAGGCCATCTTCAACGACCAGGCCGAGATCGCCCGTTGCGAAGTGATGTCGAAGACCTATTTCGGCTTCAACCCGCACCTGAAACCTTATCCCTATGATCCGGACAAGGCGGCCGAACTGCTGGAGCAGGCAGGCGGCGCCCCTTCCGAGCCGATCGAGTTCGATGTTCCGAGCGGAACCTATCTCAACGGCGGGGAGGTGGTGCAGGCCGTCGCAAGCCAACTCGAGGAGATCGGCGTCAAGACAAAGATCGTCGAGATGCAGTTCAGCGCCTACATGGACAAGTACCTGAAGACGAAGGATCTTGCCCCCTTGAGCCTGCTCAGCCAGGCTTGGCCGACGATCGATGCCGACGGTCTCCTGACCTTGTTCGCGCCGGGCAACATGTACGCCTATTGGGATAATGCAGATTTCGGCAAGGCGCTGGCGGACGGCCGTTCGACCATGGACAAGTCCAAGCGCCAGGAGGCCTACAAGAAGGCGACCGAGGTAATGTGCGATGAAGCGCCTGCGCTTTTCCTCTACACGCAGCCGGCAACCTTTGGGCTTTCCAAGCGCATTACCTGGACGCCGCGCGGCGACGATTGGGTCCGCGCCTTCGACATGAAGCCCGCCAACTGATGATCCGGCATCCCGCGCTTGCACGGCGCGGGATGCCTTCCTGCCAGATCGAGGACAATCCATGCCGACAGTGACCCTGAACAACGCCACCTTCGTTTACGACGATATCGGTGATCCGGATGCGGAAGCCATCATCGCACTTCATGGCGGACGCGGCATCGGCGATCGGCGCGGCGAATTCAACGCCTACAAGCCGCTGTCGGACAACTACCGCCTGATTGCCTACGACCAGCGCGGATGCGGCGAGACCAGCCTGACGCCGCCCTATACGTTCGAGCAATTGGCAGATGACGTCGAAGCCTTTCGCGTGAACCTGTGCGGCGGCCGCAAGATCATCCTGGAGGGAGGTTCTTTCGGCGGCATGATCGCGCTGACCTATGCCGTCAAATATGGGCACAACCTGTCCCGGCTGATCCTGCGCGGCACGGCGGCGAGCTATCATCACGAGGACGACGCTATGGTGGTGTTCAAGGAGCGCCTCCACAAGGCGACGAGCGCCTCGCTTTCGATGCTCGACAAGATGTTTTCCGACAAGGTGAAGGACGATACGGAGCTTCGTCTCATCTGGCTCGCCCTGCAGCCGCTCTATTATGAGAAGTTCGATCCGGATGCCGCGCTGGAACGGACCCGCACCATGCACCTGCATGCGGAAACTCATAATGCGCTCTTCAAGGAACGGCTCTACGACCTGCGTGATCGCCTCAAGGACATCCCTGTGCCGACGCTGGTTATCTGCGGTGCGGAAGACTGGATCTGCCCTCCCAACCATTCCCGGTTGATCGCCGAGCGGACCCCCAGGGGCGAGCTTCTCGAAGTGCCGGGGGCGAACCATGCGGTGCATGCTGAAGCAAATGGCGTTGTCGTTGCGGCAATACGGGAGTTTCTGGAACGGACCGCAGCCTGAAGGGGCAGGTTTGATGGCCTCCCATCCATGGTGCGAAGCGGCGAGGGGCGGTATCGCCGCCAGCTGCGATCTTACTCAGGATCGCCCACATCATGTCAGCTGAGAGACGACGGAGTTAAACTGGACAGAAGCGAGCTTCGCACCGCTCTTGTCGATATTCCATTGACTTCATCCATATATCGAGTAATCTGGATATATGGAACAGGAAAAAGCCATTCTCGCCCTTGCGGCGCTGGCCCAGCCGACGCGGCTTCAGGCCTTCAATCTGCTCGTTCAGCACGAACCGCTCGGGATTCCTGCCGGCGACGTCGCGAAAATGCTGGCCGTGCCGCAGAACACCATGTCCTCGCATCTGAGTGTCCTTGCCCGTGCCGGCCTCATCCATGCCGAGCGAAGGAGCCGGTTGATGGTCTACAGGGCCGACATCGCCGCGCTGCGCGATCTGACCTTGTACCTTGTCAAGGACTGCTGCGGCGGCAGGGCTGAACTCTGCGAACCGCTGATTGCCGAACTTTCCCCCTGTTGCCCTCCGCAGAAGGTGTCATCATGACCAAGACCACATTCAACGTGCTTTTCCTTTGCACCGGAAACTCCGCCCGTTCGATCATCGCTGAAAGCATCCTGAAGAAGGATGGTGCGGGAAAGTTCAACGCGTACTCGGCCGGAAGCTATCCGAAGGGGCAGGTTCACCCGCTCGCAATCGAGACGCTTCAGGGGCATGGCTATCCGACCGAAGGCCTTCGCTCCAAGAGCTGGGATGAATTCGCAGTCCCCGGTGCGCCGGAACTCGATTTCGTCTTCACCGTCTGCGACAACGCTGCGGGCGAGGCGTGCCCGGCATGGCCTGGCCAGCCGATGACCGCCCATTGGGGGCTGGAAGATCCTGCCGCCCTGGAAGGGACGGATGCGGAAAAGCGCGTCGCCTTCGGCCAGACCCTCCGTTACATGAAGCTCCGCATCGCAGCCTTTGCCGCGCTTCCGGTCGAGAGCCTGGAGCGCATGAGCCTGACCACGAAGCTCCGCGAGATCGGCCAGATGGAAGGCTCCACGTCGAAGAGGGCTGACGTCGCATGACCGAACCGATCGACATCGTCATCTATCACAATCCTGATTGCGGGACGTCACGAAACACACTCGCAATGATCCGGAACGCCGGCATCGAACCGCACGTCGTCGAATATCTGAAGACGCCGCCGAGCCGGGCATTGCTGATGCAATTGATCGCGCGAATGGATATCCCTGTCCGGGATCTTCTGCGCGAAAAGGGCACACCTTATGCCGAGCTGGGGCTCCAGGATGAAACCCTGACCGACGAGCAACTCCTCGACGCGATGATGGAGCATCCCATCCTGATCAACCGCCCGATCGTGGCATCGCCGATCGGCGTCAAGCTCTGCCGTCCATCGGAAGCCGTGCTGGACATTCTTCCGATGCCTCAAAAAGGGGCGTTCGCCAAGGAGGATGGCGAAGCCGTCGTCGACGCGGAAGGCCGCAGGGTTTCCTGACCCGGCTCCCGCCGCCGTCACCCCGAACTTTTCAGAAAGAGGCTTTGCCATGCAGCCCGCTCGCCCTACGATACGTCTTTCGTTCCTCGACCGCTATCTGACGGTCTGGATATTCGCCGCCATGGCTCTCGGGCTGATCCTCGGCACGGTTTTCGAAGGCCTGCCGGCCTGGCTGAACAGCATGTCCATGGGCACGACCAATATTCCGATCGCGATCGGCCTCATCCTGATGATGTATCCGCCGCTCGCGAAGGTTCGCTACGAGGAACTGCATCAGATCTTTGCCGACAAGCGGATCCTCCTTCTTTCCCTCGTCCAGAACTGGATCATCGGTCCGGTGCTCATGTTCATTCTGGCCGTCGTCTTCCTGCGCGGCTACCCGGAATACATGACCGGACTGATCCTGATCGGTCTTGCGCGCTGCATTGCCATGGTGCTCGTCTGGAACCAGCTCGCGCGCGGCGACAACCAGTATGTCGCGGGTCTGGTCGCCTTTAACTCTATCTTCCAGATCCTGTTCTTCAGCGTCTACGCGTGGTTCTTCCTCTCTTTCCTTCCGCCATTGTTTGGGCTGGAGGGCAGCGTCATCGACGTCTCGTTCTGGACGATCGCAGAAGCCGTCCTCATCTATCTCGGCATCCCGTTCCTGGCGGGCTACCTGTCGAGACGCATCCTGACAGCTGTCAGGGGCAGGGAGTGGTACGAGAAGGCGTTCCTTCCGAAGATCAGCCCGATCACGCTGGCCGCGCTTCTTTTCACGATCGTTGCGATGTTCAGCCTGAAAGGCGGCGACGTCGTCCGGCTGCCATTCGACGTCGCGCTGATCGCCATCCCGCTGACCATCTATTTTCTGGTCATGTTCACGGTCAGCTTCTTCATGGCGAAGACGATCAATACGGATTATCCGCGGACCACCGCAGTCGCATTCACCGCAGCCGGAAACAACTTCGAACTAGCGATCGCCGTCGCCATCGCGGCCTTCGGTCTCGCGTCGCCGGTGGCCTTCGCCGCTGTCATCGGTCCATTGGTGGAAGTGCCGGTCCTGATCATCCTCGTTCAGTTCGCGCTGTGGATGGGCAGGCGCTACTACGGCTCTCAGATGGATCGTGTCCCCGCCGAGTGACATCGTGGCATTCAGGCGGGACCTCTGCAGTCGATTGACAAGGGCCGGCAAAATTCTCACCATCCCGACATGCCGTGCCGACAATGTGAACTTATCAAATACGCGACCAGTTCCTCGCCTTTTGCAAACCTAGCAGGACCGTTCATCTACGTACTGTTTTCCGAATGCGTGGCCCGCAAGGCTCATGCTCTCGACCCTGCGGCATATGTCTTCAAACTCGGGTTCTCCGGTGGCGGGCAGGACCGGTTTCGTTCTCTGATCGAGGGATGGCGCTACAAGGGCGGGAGCACTGCACCGCTTGGCAACTGCAGGAACTGGGTGTCTATCGGCGTCTGGAAGATGAAGACGGCTGAGGCATTCGAGCGCAAGTTCATCAAGGTCGCAGTCGAGCGCCACCGGATTCTCCAACCTCACGTCTATCTTGATGGGGAAAGACCGATCGAACAGCCCCGCTCCAATGGCGAGACCGAAATCTACTGGTTCAACGACCAGGATTTCGTGGACCTGCCGCTCTATCAGGACCGGGTATGCACCGAGGAGCGGGGAAATTTCGCCGCGCTCCAAGGCATGTTCGATGCCATCAGGGAGCGCGGCGACAAATTTAGGGCGGAACTGGCCGTCCCGAAGAAATAGGCTTCTGCTATTTCACCTTTCCGACGCCGGAATAGGTGAAGCCGTGAGCTTCGACTTCCGGCCGACGATAGACATTGCGCAGGTCGACAAGGATCGGGGTCTTCATGACGGACTTGAGGCGCTCAAGGTCGAGCGCGCGCAATTCGTTCCATTCGGTGACGAGAACCGTGACATCGGCGCCTTCGGCGGCCTGATACGGACCGCTCGCAAACTCGATCTCCATGAGCTGTTTGGCGTTTTCCATGCCTTCAGGATCGTAGCCGGAGACGATCGCGCCCGCATCCTTGAGCGTCTGCACGACGGCGATTGCCGGGCTGTCGCGCATGTCGTCCGTATTGGGCTTGAAGGTCAGTCCCAGCACGGCCACCTTCTTGCCCCGAACGTCGCCGCCGGCAGCGGCGATCACCTTGCGGCCCATGGCGCGCTTGCGGTTGTCGTTGATGGCAATCGTCGTTTCGATCAGGCGGACAGGGCTGTCATAGTCCTGCGCGGTCTTGGCAAGCGCCAGCGTATCCTTCGGGAAGCATGAGCCGCCATAGCCCGGGCCAGCATGCAGGAACTTCGAGCCGATGCGGCCGTCGAGGCCGATGCCGCGGGAGACATCCTGCACGTCGGCGCCGACACGCTCGCAGAGATCCGCCATCTCGTTGATGAAGGTGATCTTCATCGCCAGGAACCCGTTCGCGGCATATTTGATGAGTTCCGAGGTGCGGCGGCTGGTGAAGAGGAGCGGCGACTGGTTGAGGTAGAGCGGCCGGTAGACTTCCGTCATCACCCCACGGGCGCGCTCGTCGGAAAGGCCGACGACGATACGGTCCGGGCGCTTGAAATCCTCGATGGCGGCCCCTTCGCGCAGGAATTCCGGATTGGAGACGACGGCGAAATCCGCATCCGGATTGGTTTCCCGGATGATCCGTTCGACCTCGTCGCCGGTGCCGACCGGTACTGTGGATTTCGTGACAACCACGGTGAAACCCCTCATCGCTGCGGCGATTTCGCGCGCTGCGGCATAGACGTAACCAAGGTCGGCATGGCCGTCGCCGCGGCGGGACGGGGTACCGACCGCGATGAAGACGACGTCGGCGTCGGCGACTGCCTGACCGAGATCGGTGGTGAAGGAAAGGCGCCCCGCCTTGACGTTCGATTCGACCAGCGCGTCCAATCCGGGCTCGAAGATCGGGATGACGCCTTTCTTCAGCGCCTCGATTTTTTCCACGGCTTTGTCGACGCAAACCACATCATGTCCGAAGTCCGCAAAGCAGGCTCCCGAAACCAGGCCGACATAACCCGAACCAACCATCACAATACGCATTTGCAATCCTCATCACGGTCGAGCAGAACATCTGCCCTGATTTTAAGCTTTTCCTACCGCATCCAGCTTTTATTGCAACGCATCATTCAGAGCAGGATTAATTCCACTTGGATTCCTGCCGATCAACTGAAACTGCATTTGCCGGCGCAGCGACGTCCTTGGCCGGACATCGACCGGCTATATGACTTTGATATGAAAGCCTTCGACGGGTTGTTCATAAGCGTGACCGGCTAGCAGGGGTTCTGACGTCTGCCCCAGGCGATGAAATCGGGATTGGCAAAATCCGCCATGCCGGGTTGTCCGGTCTTGCCGTAGCGGAGCGGTTCTCCATTAAGGTCCAGGGTCGATCCGCCGGCCGCACGCAGCACCGCATCGCCGGCCGCCGTATCCCATTCCATGGTTCGTCCAAAGCGGGGATAAAGATCGGCAGCCCCTTCCGCAAGCAGGCAGAATTTCAGTGAAGAGCCGATAGAGCGGATATCCGATGCGCCGGACTGCTTGAGGAAAGTCTCTGTTTCGACGGAACCGTGGGAGCGGCTCGCGACGCAGACCGGGGGCGTTTCGACGGGCCGGGCCGAAATCCGCTGTCGGCTGCTGGTCAGGTCATCGCCGACGATGAGTTTCATGGCGCTCCCATGTCCGCCGAGATAGGCGACATGCAGAGCGGGAGCATAAACCACTCCGAGCACAGGCTTGCCTTCTTCGATGAGGGCGATGTTGACGGTGAAATCCTTGTGTCTGTTGATGAATTCCTTTGTCCCATCAAGCGGATCGACCAGGATGAAGGAGCGGCCTTCGATCGAAGGCACGCGACCTGCGGCCACTGATTCCTCCGCGATCACCGGAATGTCGGGACAATCCCTGGCGAGTTCGGCGAGGATGATCCTCTCGGCTTCCTCGTCCGCCTCGGTGACCGGCGAGCGATCGGCCTTGTAACGAGTATCCGGTCCCGCCCTGTAGATATCCAGGATGGCCTTTCCCGCAAGAAACGCGGCTCTTTCGAACGTAGCCAGCATGGACATCACGACGCCCTCGAAGCGTTTGAACCATTCACGGACAGTCGGACGAGGTGCTGGCGTGTGGCATAAAGGGCGATCGCGGCCGCATTGGAGACGTTGAGCGATTTGATTGCGCCGGGCATGTCGAGCCTAGCGAGCGCCGACACGGTCTCGCGGGTCTTCTGGCGCAATCCCTTGCCTTCCGAGCCGAGCACGAGTGCAATACGGTCACCGACAAACGTGTCTTCAAGCGGAGCGGGGCCCTCCGAATCGAGCCCGATCGTCCGGAAGCCGAGCTGGTGCAGCGCGCCGATCGCATCGGCGAGGTTGGTCACCTGTATATAAGGTATGAGTTCGAGCGCGCCGGACGCCGATTTGGCGAGGACACCGGATTCGGTCGGGCTATGTCTCTGGGTGGTGATCACCGCGCCGGCACCGAAGGCCACCGCCGAACGCATGATCGCGCCGACGTTGTGCGGGTCGGTCACCTGGTCGAGAACGAGAAGCAGCGGGCTATCCTTCAGTGCCTCCAGCCTGCGAAGCGGCAAAGGCCGGGTTTCCAGCATGACGCCCTGATGGATGGCCTCCGGGCCAAGCACCCCGTCGATATCCTGCGGCGAGACGAATTCGACCGGGAAGGGAAGGGCGGGCGCTTCGCCGATGTCGAGACGAGCGAACGCGTTCTGTGTTACCGACAGCTTGATCAACTCACGCTCGGGGTTGTCGAGCGCGGCGCGCACGGTATGCAGGCCGTAAAGAAAGACCTGATCCGGCTGAAGCTGTGGCGGCTTCCAGTCCTTGTTGGATTTCTGCCGCCTCTGCGGCGGCATCGGGATTTCGCCGCGGTCGCGCTTGGCGTCGCGCACGGCGCGCCTCAGCGTGGCATAATGGCTGTCGCGGCCGGATTTGTCTTGTTTGCTGTCCTTGCTCATGGCGCTTTATAGCGACGCCGATCCGTTCGGCAAAGCCCCCGCGTGGTCGAGGTCCCTGTGCATAGCGGTCGTTTTTTTCGTCATTTTTCCAAAAACCTCGTGTTGACAGACGGGAGCGGGGCAGTCATATACGCGGCGCAGATCGCGGGGCACCGAAAGCACCTCGATCTGACGAGCTTGGTCAGTAGATCCAGACGGAAAACTGGAGGGATGCCCGAGTGGTTAAAGGGGACGGACTGTAAATCCGTTGGCTCAGCCTACGTTGGTTCAAATCCAACTCCCTCCACCATTCTGTCGCCGGATCGGACCACCCCGCGGGTATAGCTCAATGGTAGAGCAGCAGCCTTCCAAGCTGAATACGCGGGTTCGATTCCCGCTACCCGCTCCATATCTTCTCCGATGCATCCCTTTAAGTGCGGTTGTTTTGTCGGACCATGACGCCCGCTTTCCCGGGCGGCAATGTCGATTGTCATGTGGCGTCCTGAATGACGTTGCGGTATCGCCAAATCCTGAGGCAGTTCTGCGGGGATTTTTCGTGTTCCCCTTGTCCGGCCGCGCGTCGCAATTATGTCTTGCGCATTCTTATGGAAAGCCTTAAACGGCGACACCAAACCCGGGCGCCGGGTCCACCTCTTATGTTCACAGGAAGCATTCAATGGCAAAGAGCAAGTTTGAGCGGAATAAGCCGCACGTCAACATTGGCACGATTGGTCACGTTGACCATGGTAAGACGTCGTTGACGGCAGCGATTACGAAGTATTTCGGCGAGTTCAAGGCTTAT
>NZ_JBEAAL010000094.1:0-771 GCF_040066075.1 Neorhizobium phenanthreniclasticum | reverse complement strand
CCTTGTTGATCAACTGGCTGGCATCGAACCAGGGCACGAAGATCACGCCCGGCGGCATGCGGTTGCGCCCGCGGGTTTCCACCCGGGACCGGATTTCACCGCGCCGGGAGACGATCCTGATTTCGGCGCCCTGATTGATGCCCCGCTTTCGGGCATCGTCGGCATTCATGAAGCAGCGGGCGCCGGGGAAGGCCCTGTACAATTCCGGCACGCGCATGGTCATGGATCCGGAATGCCAATGTTCGAGCACGCGGCCGGTCACCAGCCAGAAGTCGTATTCACCATCGGGGGACTCGGCGGGCGGTTCATAGGGAACGGCAAGGATCACGGCTTTGCCGTCCGGTCGCCCGTAGAAGCGTACGCCCTCGCCCGGCTTCACATAGGGATCGTAGCCCTCCCGATAGCGCCACTTGGTCTCCTGCCCGTTGACGACGGGCCAGCGCAGGCCCCGTTCCTGATGGTAGCGGTCATAGGGCGCGAGATCATGGCCGTGACCGCGCCCGAACGAGGCATATTCCTCGAACAGCCCTTTCTGTATGTAGAAGCCGAAATCCTTGGCCTCGTTGTTCGCATAGTCCGGGTCGATCTCGCTCAGCGGGAACTGGTCGACCTGTCCGTTCTGGAACAGCACCTCGAACAGTGTCTTGCCACGATAATCAGGGTGCTTGTCCAACATATCCGCGGGCCAAACCTCGTCGGTGGTGAAGCGCTTTGAAAACTCCGCTATCTGCCAAAGATCGGACCGCGCATCGCCCGGAGCCTGCACCAGTT
>NZ_JBEAAL010000093.1:0-771 GCF_040066075.1 Neorhizobium phenanthreniclasticum | reverse complement strand
CCTTGTTGATCAACTGGCTGGCATCGAACCAGGGCACGAAGATCACGCCCGGCGGCATGCGGTTGCGCCCGCGGGTTTCCACCCGGGACCGGATTTCACCGCGCCGGGAGACGATCCTGATTTCGGCACCCTGATTGATGCCCCGCTTTCGGGCATCGTCGGCATTCATGAAGCAGCGGGCGCCGGGGAAAGCCCTGTACAATTCCGGCACGCGCATGGTCATGGATCCGGAATGCCAATGTTCGAGCACGCGGCCGGTCACCAACCAGAAATCATATTCACCATCGGGGGACTCGGCGGGCGGCTCATAGGGAACGGCAAGGATCACGGCTTTGCCGTCCGGTCGCCCGTAGAAGCGTACGCCCTCGCCCGGCTTCACATAAGGATCGTAGCCCTCCCGATAGCGCCACTTGGTCTCCTGCCCGTTGACGACGGGCCAGCGCAGGCCCCGTTCCTGATGGTAGCGGTCATAGGGCGCGAGATCATGACCGTGACCGCGCCCGAACGAGGCATATTCCTCGAACAGCCCTTTCTGTATGTAGAAGCCGAAATCCTTGGCCTCGTTGTTCGCATAGTCCGGGTCGATCTCGCTCAGCGGGAACCGGTCGACCTGTCCGTTCTGGAACAGCACCTCGAACAGTGTTTTGCCACGATAATCAGGGTGCTTGTCCAATATATCCGCGGGCCAAACCTCGTCGGTGGTGAAGCGCTTTGAAAACTCCGCTATCTGCCAAAGATCGGACCGCGCATCGCCCGGAGCCTGCACCAGTT
>NZ_JBEAAL010000092.1:0-822 GCF_040066075.1 Neorhizobium phenanthreniclasticum | reverse complement strand
CCAGATGGCCGGTTGCGCGACCAGCGAGGTCACGCTCGCCAAGGCCGTCCTGGCGTGCCTTGAGCCGGACATGTTGTGCCTGGCCGACCGGTCCTTCTTCGGCTTTGAGCTGTGGAGCCTGGCGCGCGACAGCGGCGCCAACTTGTTGTGGCGGGTGCGCAAAAATATGCGCCTGAGCCCTGACAAGCGCCTGCCGGACGGTTCCTGTCTGAGCCGCATCTATCGGTGCGAACGCGATTGGCGCCATAAGACCAACGGCGTTCAAGTCCGCGTCATCGACTATCGCCTCGACGGCGTTACCGGGGCGGAGCCGATCTACCGGCTGGTGACCAGCCTTCTCGATCATGAGGAGGCGCCGGCCAAGGAGTTGGCCGCACTCTATCACGAACGCTGGGCAATCGAGACCAGCTTCGATGAACTCAAGACCCATCTGCGCGGCGCCAGGATCGTGCTGCGCAGCCGCACGCCCGATCTGGTACGCCAAGAGTTTTACGGCCTCATCATGGCCCACTTCGCCATTCGCGGCTTGATGCATGAAGCCGCCCTGTCAGCCGATGAGGACCCCGATCGGCTTTCCTTCATCCACACCGTTCGCGTCATCCGCCGCAAACTCACCGTGTTTGCCGCCATTCCCCCCTCGACAACGCCGCGCCTTTCATGACGCCGTGCTCGCCGAAATCCTGCAAGAGCGTGTGCCGCTCCGATCGCATCGCCGCAATAAGCGCGGCGTCAAACGCAAGATGAGCAACTTTCCCCTGCGACGACGAACCGATCCACCACTGCCGCCAATCGATATCAAACAAGCCATCAAAATCATTAACT
>NZ_JBEAAL010000091.1:0-836 GCF_040066075.1 Neorhizobium phenanthreniclasticum | reverse complement strand
CAGAACTTCTCCGTATTGGTCAGCTCCAGCGCGGTATTGAACGCGCCCCAGAAGATCACCCCGCCGACGAAACCGCCAAGCGTCAGGAAGGCAAGGCTCAGAGTGCCCGCCGGCGTGCTGAGGATCTTCCATATCCACGCCGCAAGATTTTTTATCCGTCCCATCACCCTATTTGCCCCCCAGATGCTCGACACCCATCTGGCTCATGTCCCGGAACGTGTTGCCGACGAGCGGATTCACTTCCGCCTGCGGAACATGGCAGGCCGTGCAGAAATAGCGGCGCGGCGAAACGTCCGCGAGCATCTGTCCCTCCCGCGTCATGTAGTGGGTGACGCTGATCATCGGTGCGCCCGCCCCTTCCGTGAACTCCCGCTTGTGACAGGAAAGACAGCGGTTCGTGTTGACCGACAACTGATAGCCTTCGATCGAGTGCGGAATGACCGGAGGCTGATCGGGGTATGCCCGCATCTTGCGTATGTCATCCACGTTCCACTTGGGCATCGGGCGGGCGGGCACCGTCTCCATGGCCTGCGGCGGGCCCGACAATTGCGGGACCATCTGGGCTGCGGCAAGCGTCGCCATGAACGCGACCGCAAAGGCCGTGGCTACGATTCGAAAGGAACCAAAGCTCAGACGGCTGGAACGATCTTGACTGCGCATTTCTTGAAATCCGTCTGTTTGGAGATGGGATCGGTGGCGTCAAGCGTGACCTTGTTGATCAACTGGCTGGCATCGAACCAGGGCACGAAGATCACGCCCGGCGGCATGCGGTTGCGCCCGCGGGTTTCCACCCGGGACCGGATTTCACCGCGCCGGGAGACGATCCTGATTTCGGC
>NZ_JBEAAL010000090.1:0-854 GCF_040066075.1 Neorhizobium phenanthreniclasticum | reverse complement strand
GTAAGCGCCGTCTCCGCCCCATTGGATTGGGTGTATTTTGAGGCTTGCTGCGTATGCGAGAAGGTTTCCAGTTTTATCTGGAGATTTGCATGGCAGATGATGGATTTGTCGGTCGCTACGAAGTTGTCGAGCCGCGCCGCGGAAACCGGCGTTGGCCGGATGATGTGAAGGCGCGGATCGTGGCGGAAAGCTTTGAGCCTGGTGTTCGTGTCGTTGATGTCGCGCGCCGTCACGGCGTTATAGCAAACCAGCTTTCCGATTGGCGACGTCAAGTGCGCGACGGCATTCTGGTGCTGCCGTTTGCGGTGGCAACGACGCCGTCGGAGCACGATGGTATCGAGCCGGCATTCGTGCCTCTGGCAATCGCTGCGGAGCCGCCTGAGCCTGTCAATCGTTTGCCGCTGCCGAAGCTGGCCTCCGACGGGCCGAGGGTGCAGGTTTTGACGTTGGAGATTGGCTCAGACGTTGTGATGCGGGTTCCGAACGATGTGCCCGTTGAACGGGTCGCCGCTCTGGTTCGCGCTGTGCGAGGAGCGTCATGATCGTCGCGGGCCAACGACTGCCGATCCTGATCGCAACGCGTCCGGTTGACTTCCGCTGTGGGCATCAGGCTCTGGCTCTGATGGTGCAGACCGAGTTGAAGCTGGACCCGCATTCCGGGGTGACGGTGATCTTTCGCTCAAAACGCGGGGACCGCCTGAAGATCCTGGTGTGGGATGGCACCGGAATGGTGCTAACTTACAAAATTCTTGAATATGGAAGCTTTGCCTGGCCCAAGGTTCAGGATGGGACGATGCGTCTTTCCAGGGGGCAATATGAGGCATTGTTCGAAGGCCTCGACTGGCGGCGGGTGA
>NZ_JBEAAL010000089.1:0-875 GCF_040066075.1 Neorhizobium phenanthreniclasticum | reverse complement strand
ATTTCCTTTGACGTGGCGCCGCGCGAGACGGTGGCGATCGTCGGGGAGAGCGGCTCCGGCAAGAGCGTCACCTCGCTGTCGATCATGCGGCTTCTGCCGAAGAATTCCAGCCGTATCGAAGGCGAGGTATTTCTCAACGGCAGGGAACTCCTGTCCTTGCCGGAAGAACAGATGCGCCAGGTGCGCGGCAACGAGATCTCGATGATCTTCCAGGAGCCGATGACCTCGCTCAACCCGATCTTCCCGATCGGCAAGCAGATCGCCGAGGCGCTCACCGTCCACAAGGACATTTCCAAGGCCGACGCCAAGGCGGAGGTCGTGCGCCTGCTCGAAAAGGTGCGCATCCCCAATGCCAAAAGCCGCTACGACGAATATCCGCACCAGTTCTCCGGCGGCATGCGGCAGCGGGTGATGATCGCCATGGCGCTCGCCTCGAAACCGAAGCTTCTGATCGCCGACGAGCCGACCACGGCGCTCGATGTGACGATCCAGGGCCAGATCCTCGACCTCATCAAGCTGCTGCAGGAAGAGGAGGGCATGTCGGTGCTGTTCATCACCCATGACATGGGCGTCGTGGCTGAGGTCGCCGACCGCACCATCGTCATGTATCGTGGCGACGCGGTCGAGACGGGCGAGACCGGCGACATTTTTCATCGCGGCAAGCATCCCTATACGCGCGCACTTCTATCGGCCGTGCCGCGGCTCGGCTCGATGGGCGACCGCAGGCTGCCGCTGCGCTTCCCGATCATCGACATAAAAACCGGCGAGCAACAGCCGCTTGCCGACGTCACCGACACGGTCGCCAAGGGCAAGACGCCGATCCTCGACGTCAAGGACCTGACGACGCGCTTCGACATCCATTCCGGCCTGTTCGG
>NZ_JBEAAL010000088.1:0-902 GCF_040066075.1 Neorhizobium phenanthreniclasticum | reverse complement strand
CCGACCATGATCGCCATCCACGGTCTCATGTCGACTGATCGCGGTATCGGCGTATTGCTTGGCTTTCTGCTCGGTCACGAACAGGCTGACATCGTCGCGCAGCGCGCTTTGATTGCCCTTGAGGGCGGGTTTCACAAAGTACGGGACACGGATTTCAGTAAGTCGCGGACACCGATTTCGGAAAGTCCGGGACAGCGATTTCACTAAGTCGCGGACAGCATCGCGACAGATTTAGCAAGGTGATGAAAAATGCGCCGCCCCATGACGAGGGGACGCGGGCGTGAATTGCATTGGCCAACGCCATAGGACGAACATGCCCGATGATCTCCCGCAAATTGGAGATTTCGATGGGATACGCGAGCTTCATGATATACCCTCCGATATCGTGGTGATGGGGGGAGAGCGCCGCCTGTGCTGACGGCGCTCCTAAGGTCCGGGTCAGGATTTCAGGGCGGCCATGCGTTCGCCGAGCAGCCATAGCGCCTTGTTCAGCCTGATGTCCTGATCGATCCCGTTGACGGCGCGGGATTTTACGCGGCGGGTACGGCCAAGATCATCGCGGCCGACACCGCGAATGCCGCCCTTGATGGCGTTTTCCTGCACCACATTCCAAACGGTCCAGAGATCGTCGGCGCGATCGTCATGACGGCGGGGAACAAGCAACTGTTCGGGCTTGATCGGCGTCTTGGTCTCGCCCTCCGGATCGGCGAAACGGAGAACGTGGGCTGCTTCGGCAAGAATGCTCTGTTCGTCCCTGTTCAACCGTTGGGTCGACCAGCCGCAGCATCATTGCAACGATCAGCGTCGGCATGTCGAAGGACCGCAAGGGTGTTGCTTTGGCCAAACGTGCCGGCGCGATATGAGACGCAACAGCACCAAGGCTTCGGTCGATGCAATCCAAC
>NZ_JBEAAL010000087.1:0-910 GCF_040066075.1 Neorhizobium phenanthreniclasticum | reverse complement strand
GATCGAGAACAAGCTCTCGGACGAGAAACTGCTGGCCCTGCTGCATGAAGCGCAGGATGCCGCCGGGGACGGCGCCAAGCTGACCGGCCAGCTTCTGGCCTTCGGGCGCCGCCAGCCCCTCAATCCGAAGCTGGTGGATGTCGGGCAGTTGGTAACCGGTTTCTCCGATCTTTTAAGACGCTCGCTCGGCGAGACGATCGAATTCCGTACTGTCGTCACGGGAGCTTCCAACGAGGCGCTCGTCGATGCGTCGCAGCTCCAGAACGCGCTTCTCAACCTTGCCCTCAATGCCCGCGATGCCATGCCGCGCGGCGGCAAGCTGACGATCGACATCTCAAGGGTCAAGCTGGACGTCGATTATGCCCAGATGTATCCGCATATGCGCACCGGCGACTATGTGCTGATCTCGGTGACGGACACCGGCACCGGCATGACGCCGGAGGTGAAGGAAAAGGCCTTCGAACCTTTTTTCACCACCAAGGGTGTCGGTTCCGGAACCGGTCTTGGCCTTTCCATGGTCTACGGTTTCGCCAAGCAGTCCGGCGGCAATATCCAGCTTTACAGTGAGCCGGGGCAGGGCACCAGCGTCAGGCTCTTCCTGCCGGCGGCGCAAAAGGTGGATGCGAAGATGTCCGAGGAAGTGGCGACTGCCTCAAGGGCGGCGGCGATTCCCGGCGGAACGGAGAAAATCCTCGTCGTTGAGGACGATCCCAGGGTGCGGCGTGTGGCGGTCTCGCGCCTGATCGATTTCGGCTATCAGGTTGTCGAGGCGGCAAATGGCGAGGAGGCGCTCGACCGGCTCGCCCAGAACGACGATATCGCGCTGCTGTTTACCGACATCGTCATGCCGGGCGGCATGACAGGCGACGAACTGGCGGCGGAAGTCCGTGCGAGGCGTCCGAATATCAGG
>NZ_JBEAAL010000086.1:0-918 GCF_040066075.1 Neorhizobium phenanthreniclasticum | reverse complement strand
AGAGCCTGACTCGAAAAGAGCTCAATAGACATAATACCTTGCGAGCCTCCGGGTGAGAATGCGGATGTGGGCGATGAGCATCCAGGTTTCAGCGGAGGCGATTGATTTCTCCCAGTCTTTGGTCAGTCGCCTGCATCTACCAAGCCAGGCGAATGTGCGCTCCACGACCCAGCGACGCGGCAGCACTTCGAAGCCCTTTGCCTTGTCTGTTCGCTTGACGATCTGGAGCGTGAACTTCGCGACCTTCTGCAATGCTGCCCGCAGTTTCGGACCGGCATAACCGCCGTCAGCAAAGATGTGCCTGAGCCACGGCCAGCGTCTGAGGATGGTTTTAAGGACTGCAGCCGCACCGTCGCGGTCTTGAATGTCTGCGCCGTGAACGACGAGCCCCACCATCAAGCCGAGCGTGTCGACGACAATATGACGCTTGCGACCTTTGGTCTTCTTGCCCGCGTCATAGCCCGCAATCCCGCCACTTTCGGTCGTTTTGACGCTCTGACTGTCGATCACGCCCGCCGTTGGCGAGGCTTCCTTTCCCTCCAGCTCGCGCGTCTCCATAACGAGATGATGGTTGATCCGCAGCCACAAGCCAGTCGCCCGCCACTCGTAGAAGTAACCCTGCACGGTTGAATAGGGTGGAAAATCCTTCGGCAGCATCCGCCATTGGCATCCGGTCGATGCGATGTAAAGCAGTGCGTTCAAAACTTCACGCAATTCCGTCTTGCGCGGTCGACCGAGCCTGCGTGGCGTCGGCATAAAGGGAGCGATCAGCAGCCATTCCCTGTCCGTCAGATCACTTGCATAACGCACCGTCCGTCGGCCATATTGGCGGCGGGTGAAATCAGTCCAGCCCATTGCGGTCTCCATCGAATCCTAAGCAAATCCGAAGGAATCACAACTGGCTGATTTCACTCAACT
>NZ_JBEAAL010000085.1:0-932 GCF_040066075.1 Neorhizobium phenanthreniclasticum | reverse complement strand
GTTGCATGCAACGCGTCATCGACGCGGTCCTTCCGTTCCTTCACCTCGACTTCCGTCGAACCGCCGACGCGGATGACGGCAACGCCGCCAGCGAGCTTGGCAAGACGTTCCTGCAGCTTTTCGCGGTCGTAGTCGGAGGTGGTTTCCTCGATCTGTGCACGGATCTGGGCTGTGCGACCGTCGATATCGGCCTTCTTGCCGGCGCCATCGATGATGGTCGTATTCTCCTTCTCGATCGTGATTCTCTTGGCGCGGCCGAGCATGTCGAGCGTCACGTTCTCGAGCTTGATGCCGAGGTCTTCGGAGATGACGGTGCCGCCGGTCAGGATGGCGATGTCTTCCAGCATAGCCTTGCGACGGTCGCCGAAGCCCGGAGCCTTGACGGCAGCGATCTTGAGGCCGCCGCGCAGCTTGTTGACGACGAGCGTTGCGAGCGCTTCGCCTTCGACGTCCTCGGCGATGATGAGGAGCGGCTTGCCGGACTGAACCACGGACTCAAGAACAGGAAGCATGCTCTGCAGGTTTGAGAGTTTCTTCTCGTGGATCAGGATATAGGGATCCTCAAGCTCGACCCGCATCTTGTCCTGGTTGGTGACGAAATATGGTGAAAGATACCCGCGGTCGAACTGCATGCCTTCGACGACTTCGAGTTCGGTCTCGGCGGTCTTGGCCTCTTCAACCGTGATGACGCCTTCGTTGCCGACCCTGTTCATGGCTTCCGCCAGATACTGGCCGATCTCCGTGTCGCCATTGGCGGAAATGGTGCCGACCTGGGCAATTTCGGAATTGTTGGAAATCTTGCGGGCATTGCTCTTCAGCTCGGCGACGACCGCCTCCACCGCAAGGTCGATGCCGCGCTTCAGGTCCATCGGGTTCATGCCTGAAGCCACCGCTTTGGCCCCTTCCTTGACGATCGCCTGGGCGAGAACCGT